>DZBA01000137.1 GCA_022729775.1 Anaerolinea thermophila
CTTTATTTTTTTCTTTACGCGCGTATCATCCTATGGTATTATCGCGCCACAAATCAATAGCCCCAACACGGCGCTCTTATCCAGAGAGGCGGAGGGAACGGCCCTGCGATGCCTCGACAACCGGCAGCTAGTCGAATAGTCGAATAGTCGGATGGTCAAGTAGTCAGAGACTACGCGACCAAGCGACCAAGCGACTAACAGACAAAACTAAACGGTGCCAAATCCGACAGAAGATTTCTGGGAGATGAGAGGGTACAAAGCTTACGCATATTGCCCTTTCAGCACGTTTGAAGGGCAATTTTATTTTCAAGGAGAAACAAAACCAATGAGCAACACTTTTATGTCTTCACCGAGTTTGATGTTCACATCGGAATCCGTGACCGAGGGTCATCCCGACAAGATGTGCGATCAAATTTCCGACGCGGTATTGGATGCCTGCTTCGAGCAAGACCCCTACTCGCGCGTGGCTTGCGAAACAGCGACCAAGACTGGCTACGTTATGTTATTGGGCGAAATCACCACCAAAGCCTTTGTCAACTTTGATGACCTCGTCCGCAAAGTTGTGACCGAAATCGGTTATGACCGCGCCAAAAAAGGCTTTGACGGAAATACCTGTGGCGTGCTTTCTGCCATTGCCAGCCAAAGCCCCGATATTGACATGGGCGTCAGCCAATCACTCGAAGCCAAAGGCGGCGACAAGGAAGACCTCGACAAAATCGGCGCGGGCGACCAGGGTATGATGTTCGGTTTCGCGTGCAATGAGACCGCGACTTTAATGCCGATGCCGATTTATCTCGCGCACAAACTTGCGCGCCGCTTGAGCGAAGTCCGCAAAGATGGCACGCTCGAATGGCTGCGCCCGGATGGCAAGAGCCAGGTCACTGTGGAATACGCCTTCGGCAAACCGAAACGTATTGACACGGTGTTGATTTCCACCCAGCACGCGCCGGAAATCTCGCAGGAAGACATCCGCGCTTTGATTATCAAACATGTCATTAATCCCGTCCTGCCCCAGGAAATGGTGGATGACAAGTTGAAGATTTACGTCAACCCGACCGGGCGCTTCGTGGTCGGTGGTCCGATGGGCGACGCCGGCTTGACCGGACGCAAGATCATCGTGGATACCTACGGCGGCATGGGACGTCATGGCGGCGGCGCGTTCAGCGGAAAAGACCCCACGAAGGTGGATCGCTCTGCTGCGTATGCGGCGCGCTATGTGGCGAAGAATGTTGTTGCCGCTGGCTTGGCTGACCGCGTGGAAGTTCAGGTTGCGTACGCGATTGGCGTCGCGCATCCGCTCTCGGTCAACGTGGAAACTTTCGGCACCGCGAAGATTGCAGATGAGAAAATCGCCGCGCTTGTCACCGAGCATTTTGACCTGCGCCCCGGCGCCATCATCCGCGACCTTGATCTGCGCCGCCCGATCTATCGCCAGACCGCCGCGTATGGTCACTTTGGACGCGACGACATCGAGTTCCCCTGGGAGCGCACCGACAAGGCTGAGGCTTTGAAGAAGGCTGCTGGCTTGTAATTTGTCAGGCTAAGAAGATAGATGTAACAGACGCTTTACGCAAGTAAGGCGTCTGTTTTATTTTTAATCAGCTGCTGGTATATAATTGTCTTATGAAAAAAACACAGTCGAAAGTTGAAGCATGATATACCTCGATTACGCTGCCACCACTCCCGTTGACCCGCGCGTGCTTGACGCGATGCTGCCCTACTTCCGCGAGTCGTTTGGAAACCCATCCTCTGTGCATCGTTACGGACAAAAAGCCGAAAGCGCGATTGATGCCGCGCGTGAGACCGTCGCCTCGATTTTGCATTGCCGCGCGGATGAAATCATCTTCACCTCATGCGGCTCGGAATCCGATAATCTCGCGCTGCGCGGCGCGGCGATGGCGCGTAAAAACGAATCCGGCGCAAAGCAGATTCTCACATCGAAGAATGAACATCACGCCGTCAGCAAGACCGCCGTTCAACTCGAAAAGGAATATGGCTTTTCCGTCGGGTGGTTGGATTTGGACGCGCATGGCATGGTCAGGACAGACGCGCTGAATAAATCCATTGCCGACCAAACCGCGCTGGTTTCTGTCATGTTTGCCAATAACGAAATTGGGACAATCAACCCCATCCCTGAATTGGCGAAAATTGCAAAGGCGCGCAATGTCCTCTTTCATACAGACGCGGTGCAAGCCGCCGCATATCTCGATGTGAATGTGGAAAAACTCGGCGCGGATTTAATCTCATTGGGCGGGCATAAATTTTATGGACCCAAAGGTGTGGGCGCGTTGTACGTCCGCAAGGGAACGAAACTCGTCGCGCACAACACCGGCGGCGGGCAGGAATATGGTCTGCGGGCGGGGACGCAAAACGTGCCGTACATTGTCGGCTTTGCGGAGGCGCTTCGTCTTGCCGCCGAAGAACGCGAGACGCGCATCGCGCTCGTCAAACCGCTGCGCGACCAGATCATCGGGCGCGCGCTGGAGGAAATCCCTGACGCGCAATTAACGGGTCATCCTGAAAACCGTTTGCCCAATCACGCTTCTTTTGTCTTCAAAGATGTGGATGGCAACCTGTTGCTGCAAATGCTCGATGCGGCGGGCTTTGCTTGTTCATCTGGCTCTGCGTGTAAAACCGGCAACCCCGAACCGAGCGAAGTCATCACCGCGCTGGGCTTTGACCGTCACTGGGCTTTGGGCTCCCTGCGAATTACCCTCGGCATGGATTCCACCCCCGCGCATGTTGATTCGTTTTTGGGCGCTTTGCCTGGTTTGGTTGAAAAGGTGAGAAAGTTGAAAATGGGAAAGTGAATATCACCACAGATAAACGCGGATGAACACAGATTAAATAAAGGATTTGTACATGCCTTCTCCAGATGTAAATTTTATTACCCAAAAGATTATTGGCTGCGCTTATGATGTCAGTAATTCTCTTGGCATGGGCTTTGTCGAGAAAGTTTACGAGAATGCGCTTGTTCATCGAATTCGTAAAATAACAGGCTTGAAGGTTATTCAGCAGCACCCGATAAAAGTAATTTATGATGACATAGTGGTAGGTGAATTCTTTGCTGACCTGCTTGTAGAAAATCGCGTATTGGTTGAATTGAAAGCAGTGTCTATGTTAACCAATGAACATACAGCTCAAGCGTTGAATTATTTGCGCGCTACTGGTTTTGAAATATGCTTGCTTATTAATTTCGGACGAACAAAAGTCGAAATCAAGCGGCTTCTTCCCTATTCTGATTGGAAACATAAGAAAGAATAACCTCGTTTCTTTCTTATCTTTTTTATCTGTGTTTATCTGTGGATAATCCCCCCCCTTGAAAACAAAAATCATCACCCTCGAATCTCACGACGACCTCATCTCTGTCCGCGACAAATTGTCGTGGGCAAAAACGCCGCGCATTTTGTTGGTATGGCCCAAGTATGCGCGAGTCACGCTCCGCATTTTGGATTTGAAAGTCTTACAGCGTCACGCGGATTCACTCGGCGCGCAGCTGGGATTGGTCACGCGGCGGATGAAAGTCCGGCGCGACGCGGAATCGCTTGGCATCCCGGTTTTCAAATCCTCTTCCGAAGCGCAGCGAAAAGAATGGACGCAGCCTGCCCCGCGCGAACAGCGGATTCCTGCCGCGCCGCGCCGCGACCTGCGAGCCATGCGCGAGATTGCGTACCCAAAAGAATCCGCGTGGCGGACATCCCTGCCGGGGCGGGTAATTACATTTACGCTGGGCGTTTTTGCGGTGTTGATTCTTGCCGCGGCTTTCATCCCCCGCGCCGAGTTGATACTGCATCCCGCAACGCAGACCCAATCAGCAGTCATTCCAATTTCCGCGAGCGAGTCGAATCAAGCGGTTTTCATTACCGGCATGATTCCCGCGCGGACGTTATCCGTTGATGTGGAAATGCAACAAACGCTGGCAATTACCAGCGTCATTCCGATTCCCAAATCAAAGGCGCAGGGCGTCGCGCGGTTTACAAATTTGGCGCAAAAAGAAATCAACATTCCGAAGGGGACGGTGGTCATGACATCGGATGAGCCGCAAGTCCGCTTTGTGACGCTGACCAACACGCTGTTTGGCGTTGGCAGCAAATTTTTGGATGTGCGCGTCGAAGCGGAAAAAGCGGGCGCGAGTGGAAATGTCCCCGCGGGCGCAATCAACACCGTCGAAGGCGGGCTTGGACTTTCGCTTGCGGTGAGCAATCCCGGCGCAACCACAGGCGGCGCGGATGTGGAAGAGATTGGCGCGACGGATACAGACCGCGAAAAATTGCGTGATTCAACGCTGGAAAATTTGCGGCGCGAGGCTGAGACAAAAATGCGCGCGCAAATCCCCGCTGATGATTTTTTGCTGATGGATACTTTTGAACTGGCGAATATTGCCGATGAAACCTTCGACCCTGCCATAGGGCAACCCGGAAAAAGCCTGTCATTGACCATGCGCGCGGATTTTTCGGCGCGATATATTTCCGCCGCCGATTTGAATCAGCTGGCGCAGGTCACGCTGGGCGCGGTTGTCCCCGCTGGCTTTGACCCGTTGGGCATGGCAACATTCAAATTGCTTGGCGAGCCTCACACCGACGTTACCGGCGTCACGCATTTTGAAATCGAAGCCTCGCGCGTCTTGATTCAGAAAATGGATACTTTGCAGGTTTTCCCCATCGTGCGCGGACGTGACCCGCAAACGGTCAAGGATGAATTGACGAAAAAATTATCCCTGCGTCAAAGTCCCGAAATTACGCTTACGCCTGCATGGTGGAAGTGGATGCCGTTGATTCCGTTCAACGTCAAAGTGGAGGTGCAGTAGATATGCGAATTCTTGCGGTAGATCACGGTGAAAAAAGAATCGGTTTGGCGTTGAGCGATGAGACCGCCACCATTGCAACTCCGCTCAAAGTGGTGGAGCATATCTCACGCGCGGTGGACGCGGCGCAAGTTGCCGATATTGCGGCGCAGAATAATGTCAAGTTAATCGTTGTTGGGCAATCGTTTGATGATGAAGGCAACCCAAACCCGGCGGGCAGGCGCGCGGGTCGCTTTGCGGATGAATTGAAAAACCAGACGAACATTCCCATCGAAATGTGGGATGAAGCGTTCAGCACACAGGATGCGCGCGCCGCGCGGATTCAACTTGGCGTGTCGCGCAAAAAACGCGCAGGGCATCAAGACGCCTTTGCAGCGGTGGTGATTTTGCAATCATATTTGGAGAGCAAACCAAGAGGGGAAGGGTAAATTATTTATTCGTCAGCCACTGCGCCGCGCCTGCGCCCGCAACTCGTCCGCTTGCCATGCAAGCCGTGATTAAGTAACCGCCCGTGGGCGCATCCCAGTCGAGCATTTCGCCCGCGCAGAAAACCCCGGGGAATTTTTTCAACATCAAATTTTCGTCCACAGATTCAAAGGTCACACCGCCCGCGCTGCTGATGGCTTCGTCCAGCGGGCGCGGCGCAATGACAGGAATTGGCAAAGCCTTGATGAATGTGGAAAGTTTTTCCGCGTTTGCAAAATCATCTTTCGAGATGAATTCATGCAGCAATGCAACCTTGACGCCTTTCAAGCCAAGCGCCTTCTCGAGAAAACTCGACATCGAGCGCGACCCGCGCGGCTTGGATAATTTTTCGATGACTTGTTCTTTGGTCTTGTCGGGCAAAAGGTCAAGGTGAATGATTGCCTTTCCCTTTGCCTCGATTTCATCGCGGATGAATGCGGACGCGGCATAAATTAAACTTCCCTCCACGCCTTCTTTGGTGATGATAAATTCACCCTGCCGTTGAAAATCCCCAAACGATAATACAACCGATTTGAGCGGACTCCCATCGAATTTTGCGCGCAGATGTTCGCTCCATGCGATGTCGAACCCGCAGTTCGCTGGCTTAAGCGGCGCAACCTCCGCGCCCATTTGAGTCAGCGTTCCAATCCATTTTCCATCTGAGCCAAGCCGCGCCCAACTTCCGCCGCCCAGCGCAAGGATGACCGCGTCCGCTTTGACGCGCGTAATGCCATCGGGCGCTGCAAATATCAGCGCTTGACCTTCATCCCAGCCTTGCCATTGATGTCGCAAATGAAACTCAACGCCTGCTTCTTCCAATCGTTTCAACCACGCGCGCAGCAGCGGACTTGCCTTCATCTCGATTGGAAAGACGCGCCCCGAAGTTCCCACAAATGTCTCGACGCCAAGACCGCGCGCCCATTCGCGCAAATCATCGGGCGTGAAATCTGTTAGCCATTGTTGAATTTCCGCTTTTCTTTTCCCGTATCGCGTAATGAATTTTTCCAAAGGTTCGGAATGAGTCAGATTTAATCCGCTCTTGCCCGCCAATAAAAACTTGCGTCCCAGCGAAGACATGGAATCGTATACATCCACTTTTACGCCGCGCAGACTTAACACTTCAGCAGCCATCAAACCCGCAGGTCCGCCGCCAATGACGATCACAGATTTATTCATAAAACGATTATAAAGGGGTTTTTGAGCAATCATTCATTTCCCCACAGGCAACTTAAATGCTGACCGCTAGGGTGAGGGGGGCACCCTAGCGGTCAACGTTGGTAATATTACTACGACCCCAAAAATTTGGCAAGGGTTTTACATTAGAATAACATTAATATTTTCAGTGCCCCGAGCAGGGATCGAACCTGCATCTAAGCCTTAGGAGTGCCTTATTCTGTCCGTTGAACTATCGAGGCTGATACGCAGATTATACACAAAAGGTTAAAATAGTTCCATGCGAAAACAAGCCCTATTTCTCGTTCTTTTTCTGGCATCGTGCAGCGTGGCAACGCCGCAGCCAATTGCGAGTCAAACATCCGCGCCGACTTTTACGCCCGCGCCGCAAACATCCACACCGCAGCCCACAGAAACCTCCGCGCCTGTTTTGATTCCAGCACACGAGAAATACACGCTCGATACTACCATTGATTATGACAGCCACCGCGTCACAGTGAACGAGACCATTCTTTATCCCAACCATACAGGACAAAGCCTCGAGGCGCTGACTCTTCTCGTCGCCGCGAACCTCTGGCAAAACTGTTTTGGATTGACCGCGCTGAATGTGAACGGCGCGCCAATCACAGATTACACCCTGAGCGCTCACCGCCTTGATGTTCCGCTTCCGACTCCCATCGAGCCTGATTCTGTTTCCGAATTACATCTCACTTTTAGTCTTTCCCTGCCGTATATGGATCAGGTCAACAGCCAGCGCGCGCGTATTTTTGGTTACAGCGATATTCAAATGAATCTCGTCAACTGGTATCCCTTTGTCGCGCCATTCATGGATGGGGATTGGGTTGTCCGCGAACCCTGGTCGCATGGCGAGTATCTCGTCTACCCCAGCGCGGATTTTGAAGTCAACTTGACATTTGCAAATCCTGAAAATATTCCCGTTGTTGCAACCAGCGGATTCCCCGAATCGTCCACGCGCTACACACTGACCGACGGGCGCGCGTTCGCCATCTCCGCCAGCCGCGATTTTGAAGTCTCATCCGCGCAGGTTGGGGATGTGACCGTGTATAGCTACTACCTTCCTATTTACAAAAGCGCGGGCGAAGCCGCCATGAAAGCCAGCGCGCAAGCGGTTCAAGTCTATTCCGAAAAGTTTGGGGCGTATCCGCATAAGACGCTTTCGGTTGTGATGGCAGATTTCAAAGACAGCATGGAATTTTCCGCGTTTTATTTTCACAGCCGCAGTTTTTATGACTTATACGATGGCACGCCGCAAAACTATCTGACATTTATCGCGGCGCATGAGACAGGTCACCAGTGGTGGTTTGACCAGGTTGCCAATGATCAGGCATTACACCCCTGGCTGGATGAATCGCTTACCACGTATTCAGAGGTTGTCTTTTATGAAGCGTTGTATCCCGACCTGCTCCCGTGGTGGTGGAGTTATCGCATTGATTACTTTGAACCAGATGGGTTTATTGACATCCCTGTTTATGAAGGACAAAATGCCGATACCTATAAATACATCGTTTATTTGAACGGCGCGCGCTTTCTAAAAGATTTGCGCGCGGAAATTGGCGACGATGCTTTCTTTGCTTTTCTGCGGGATTATTTCGCGCAAAATCGCGGACGTATTGCGGGTGAGGCGGATTTCTTCCGCGTTTTGGATGAGCATACCAGCGTGGATTATTCGCCCGTTGTTCGAAAATATTTCCGCAACCGATAATCCATGCTTTGCCCGATATGCAATGGGAATATATGATAGTAGGAAATAAAAAGAGG
>DZBA01000138.1 GCA_022729775.1 Anaerolinea thermophila
TTTGATTTATCGTTCCCTTACCATCGCGGCGCCCTTTAGCGCCGCGATTTTTTTTTGCAACATGAAACAAGGAAAGAACAGCATGGACATTATTACAGGAAAGATTTTGAAATTGAACAACTGGCCCGACGGAAAGATTATCGGTCTGGCAAAAGAGATTGGAAATCAATTAATACAACAGGGGTTGGAACGCGACGCGGCGCTGGCTCGGCTGGATCAAATCCGCGAAAATCCCGGCGCCTTCCTCGCAGATTCATCCGCTGCTGAACTTGCGCGTGAGTGCATCCGCATTACACAAAGCGATGCGCCATCCGACGAGACCTTGCGCGAGAGTCCCCTTCCCTTCCCAATTTGGGGCAGGGAAAATATTGACGTGGAAGCCATCAAGCAGATGGAGAATGCCATGCGGCTGCCCATCGCGGTCAGCGGCGCGTTAATGCCCGACGCGCACGTCGGTTATGGACTTCCCATCGGCGGCGTGCTGGCAACGGACAACGCCGTCATTCCGTATGCTGTGGGTGTGGACATTGCCTGTTTTACTGGTGATACGAAAATTCCTTTGCTAGATGGAAATACGTACACGTTGGAGGAACTTGCCGATAGGGATGGTCATTTCTATGTTTACGCCTGCAAACCTGACGGAAAAATTGTTATTGCGCCCGCTACCGCAATGAAGACGAGAGCGAATGCCGAATTGGTTGAGGTAACTCTTGATAACGGCGAAAAAATTTTATGCACGCCTGATCATGAATTTATGCTCCGCGACGGTGCATACCTGCAAGCGATTGATCTTGCGACAGGCGAATCGCTCATGCCTTTTTATTCGCAACTTGACCCCGAAGGCTACGTGAGAATTCAACAGAATTACTCTGGCAATTGGCATCGGGCGCATTGGATGGTGGCGCGGTCGGGATTAATGGGCGATATTCCCAAATTTGAAGGTCAGAGCCTTGTCATTCATCACAAAGATTTCAACGAGGCAAATAACGATCCATCGAATTTGGAATTCATGGGTGACAGTGACCACTCCGCTTATCATCGGTCATTGGTGGAAAGAAATACTCACTGGCAGTCGGAAGAATTTGAAAAACGGAGAAAAGAGGCGTTAGCCGCAAAAGCCAAAACCGAAGAAGGCTATAGTTATTTTGCTCAACGCGGGAGTAAGAACTTTAAATCGTATTGGGAAAACGATTATGAAAGAGCAAAAGCAAATTGCGCGGGCAACGGCGAACGTGGCAAGCCTTTTCTTGTCGCTCGAAACGCAAGCGAAAAAGGTCGGGCGTTAAGCAAGGAAGTAGCTGCTCGCGTTCATGTTTGCGATATTTGCGGAGAAGAAGTCAAGTCGTATATTGGCTTGTACAATCACAGGCGGCTTGCACATGGCGTGCTTGGAAAACTATTTAATCATACCGTTGTGTCTGTGCGGCGCGTCAGTGAGCGTAGAGATGTATACTGCCTCTCTGTTCCTGAATATCATAACTTTGCGCTTGCTGCTGGCGTTTTTGTTCATAACTGTCGCATGAGGCTTTCTCTATACGAAGTCTCGCCGCATCTGCTTGGACAGAAGAAAGGTTTGTTTGAAAACGCTTTATGGGATGAGACTGCGTTTGGTATGGGATCAAAATGGACGGGCAGCAAACGCGCGCAGCATCAAGTATTGGATGATGAAGCGTGGTATGCGACGAAGCAACTCAAAATGTTGAAAGATACCGCGATGAACCAACTCGGCACAAGCGGAACTGGAAACCATTTTGTCGAGTGGGGCGTGTTCCGCTTACATGAGCCGATGTTTGGATTGCAACCCGGCGATTATCTTGCGCTGCTTTCACACAGCGGCTCGCGCGGAGTCGGCGCAAAAATCGCGGACAGGTTCAGCAAGCTGGCAATGGAGAAACATCCCGACCTCGATAAAAGCGCGCGGCATCTCGCGTGGCTTTCACTGGATTCGGAAGACGGTCAGGAATATTGGCTTTCGATGGAACTTGCGGGAAGGTTCGCTTCGGCGAATCATTACATCATTCACAAGCGCGTTGCTTCAGCCGTTGGGTTGAAGGAAGTTGCGGCGGTGGAGAATCATCACAATTTCGCATGGCATGAATCCCTGCCTGACGGACAAAATGTTGTCGTGCATCGGAAAGGAGCAACCCCCGCGGGCGCGGGTGTATTGGGGGTTATCCCCGGTTCAATGGGAGACGCGGGTTACGTGGTACGCGGGCGCGGCGTGAGCGAATCCATCAAGTCCGCTTCACACGGCGCGGGACGCTTGATGAGTCGGAAAGCGGCGCTCAACTCCATCAGCAAATTGTCGCGGGATGAATATCTCAAACAACGCGGCGTGACTCTGCTCGGCGGCGGGATGGACGAATCGCCACAGGCATACAAGCCCATTGACGAAGTCATCTCTGCACAGCAAGACCTTGTGGATGTGATTGGCAAGTTCACGCCAAGAATTGTCCGCATGGCAGATGAGCCGGGTGACAATTAGAATACAGGTCATGATTGTAAAAAATCATGACCTGTATTTTCGTGTATCATTAACGAATCACAAAAGGAGACCACATGTCAAAACTCGACTCACCAGAATTCAGGCAATACATTCTTGAAAAAATCAAGAAAGACAACACGATGGACGAGAAATTGAACGACATACTCGTTGAAATTTGCGAAACAGCGAATGTCCGCTGGGAGGAGGCTCAAAAATTCGTTGATGAACTACAAGCGGAAAAAAAGTACGAAATCCACTTGTATCGTAGTTCAAAGTTTGCCATTGTCTCGGCAATCTCTTTTATTTTCGGAATAGCAATACTTGGTTATTTAATATATAGCGGAAGTTCAGGCACACTAAGCGGGGAAGATTTGGAAAATGCTGAAAGTGTGCTGACAGCAGGAATTACCCTGACTTTGGTGGGCATTATCGGCGGTTTGAAAAATATGAAAGGGATATGGGAAGTTATCATAAAAAAGTTTGACATCCGGTAAGGCGGGAAATCAAGCCAGCGCGTCAATGGCTTTCAAAAAATTGACGGTCATTCGCGCAGTTGCGCCCCAGAGCATCTCGCCATCGTAGGGATGGTAGGCAATCAACGATCTTTCAGAGCCGCGAAAAAATGAAAACTCCCAATAATGATTGCGGTCTGCAAGCCACAAAAGCGGAATGCTAAACACGCGCGCAACCTCAAAACCTGACACTTTGAAAGCATAAGGAAAAGGAATTACGCCTACTACCGGGGTTACGCGGAAACTGCTGATGGTAATCAACTGCTGCAACCTGCCCAATACCTTCACATCGCTGTAACCCAAACCAATTTCCTCATTGGCTTCACGCAAAGCAGTTTGCTCAGGGACAGTCTCTCCATCGTCGCACGCGCCGCCGGGGAAAGAGACCTGTCCCTTATGAGATTCAACGCGGTCAGTGCGGCGCGTAAACAGTAGATGCCATTCATCCTTGAAAAAGAAAAGCGGAATCAACACCGCCGCGCAGCGATGTTCCTCACCGGGCTTGGCAGAAAGTTCCGCGTACCCGTCTGTATCAGGCGCGCGCTGCTGCATGTCAGAAAGTTTTTGGATAAGATAAGATTCGCTTAGTTCGTACATTATGTATTATCTTGAATGCTCACTTCATTTGCCAGTTCCCTGCCGCGCGGGTCATCCGATGGTTCGATTTTGCGCGCAAAGAGCAGATAGCCGGTATGCGCCACCATGCGGTCTACCGGGCGGAAATGGGTCGGGTCGGATTTGTAGTAACGCAATAATATTTCACAGACTTCAACAAAGGCAAACAGGTTTTTCTTTAGGACGGGCAATATTTTTTCAGCCTGAGTCGCAGTGGGAATAATCGTGCTGAAAAATCCACCGGGCTTGAGCGCGGCGCGCACTTGCGGAATGTATTCCTGCGGATGCTGTACATCGAGGAAAAACGCGTCCACATCGGTTTCATCGAAACCTTCGCGGATGTCGCGCTGTTTGAATTCAACGCGCGAAGTTAATCCAACCCGTTCGATATTTTTGCGCGCAAGATTTTGCACATCCGGCTTTTGCTCATAAGAGATGACTTTGCCATGCTCGCCGACTGCCGTTGCCAGCGCAATGGTCACAGAGCCGGAACCGGTGCCAGCCTCCATCACACGTTGACCGGGCGCGATGCCCATTGTGACGAGAATGTAACCAATGTCTTTTGGATATAAAATTTGCGTAGTGCGCGGCAATTCGTTCAAGATGTCGGCAAGCGAGGGCTGCAATAAAAAGAAAGGCGCGCCAGTGTGACTAAAGACCTGTGTTCCCCAATTGCTGCCGATCAAATTATCATGCTTGATAACGCCGCGATGCGTTTGCAGCTCGCCGCCTGCTTTGAGCGTAAGGATAATATGCTTATGGCTGAGACCGACCAGCTGGGCAAGGTCGCCGTCACGCGCGATGGATGAATAACTCATGTGATGCTTATACTCCGTGATTCTTTAGGCGTTCTTAATTTACGATTTGACGCAATGAGAATGACCAACATCCCCACGCCAAGTATCACCATGCCGCATAACGCGGCAGGCGCAATGGTAAAAAGCCACTCCGGTTTACCAACCCCGCCAGCAATGGCGGAAACTCCCGCGGCAATGGCGCAGGCGTTCCAAATTCCGTGAATGGTGACAGCGGAAAAATACGCGCCGATCAATCGCCATATCTTTTTTTCGCGGAAGGCGGATGCAATTCCCCAGCCGACCAAACCTGAAGCGGTGATGTGAAGCAGGCTCGTCCCGGCGCGCACCATGACGATAATCCCCCAAGACGCGGAACCATCCGCGCTGGCGTTCAAACTTTCCATCAAGGCAAAGGCTGCGCCGCTGAATAATCCCAGCACAAAACCTTGCGCGGGCGATTCGAGGCTGCGCGCAAAAAACCAAACAGCCAAAGGTTTGAATAGTTCTTCAATCAAGGGGACAATAACCGAGATGAAAAAAAGCACGGTGGCAATCACGCCCGGTTTGAGGATATAAGGCGCGAGCAATTGTAAAATGGCGTTTTCACTCGTTTCATTCTTAATCAAGTCCACAAGATTGATGACTTCATTCAACACATTCGGCTGCATGGCGATCCATATAAAAGCGACGATGAGAATAAGAATGAGAACAACAACTTCGAGCATGACCATCACCAATGGGCTGAGAGTCATCCCCAAGCCAAAGACGCCAAACGCGCGCCAACGCAGACCGAGGTCAATGCCGCGCGTTCCAATGCCGAGCAAAACCCATATTGGCGGAAGGATGATAAGCAGAGTCAAGAAAGGCAGGGTCAGCGTCGAAAGCCAGGAAATTTCCGCGTAGGCAATGACCGCGCCAATGGGCAGCGCGAAAAATATCAACCCGAAGGCTGGAATAAATTGCCATTCTGAAAATGGAAACCGCGCGGATGAATCAGCCGAGTCGCGCCGCATTGTTTTTTGCAAAACAAACCACGCGCAAATCAACACCAGCAAGGCTTGAAATCCAAACGCCGCCGCGCCGATCATTGTGGATGCGGGGTTTGCGCCTTCGCCGAATAAATCAACCAGCGACATCACGCCCATGCCCGCTGAAATAAGCACAAGTCCTGCAGCGCTAATTCCAAGCGCGATGAGAGTCAAAAGGGAAGCCCAGTGTATTTGGTTACGCGTCATTATTTCTCTACAATATCAATGCTGATGATTTTATCGCCGGGCGGTGTGACGCCGCTCAGCGCGTCGCGCGGTGTTAAATTTTCCACCACATCCAAGCCGGTGATGACCTGCCCAAAGATGGTGTAGCTGCCGTCAATTTGCGGCGCGGGCGCAAAGGTGATAAAGAACTGGCTGCCGTTTGTATCAGGTCCCGAATTTTCCATTGCCACCATGCCGGGTTTATCGAAAAGCAGGTCGTTTGTTTCGGAGTTGAAAAAATATCCGGGGTTGCCCTTGCCGGTTCCGCTGGGATCGCCGGTCTGCGCCACAAAGCCGGGGATGACGCGGTGAAAGGTCACGCCGTCATACCATTTTTGACGCGCAAGAAAAACAAATGAATTCACCGCCAGCGGCGCTTTATCGGGAAAGAGTTGCATAACAATATCGCCTTTTTCAGTTTGAATCGTGGCAATATATTGCTTTTGCGCGTTGATGTCGAAAGGCGGGCAGGCAGTGAGCTGCTTTTGCCCAAGCGCAATCAAATCCACCATTTCACTTAAGATTTGATAATCTGTGATGTAGGATTGTTGAACGCTGCCATTGATAAGCACAAGCGGCACAGCTGGGATGTTCGCCTTCTTCGCTGCCTCATACAATGACATCATGCGGGTCGTCGTCGCCGGATCGTTGATTGCAGATTCCAGCCGCGCAGGGTCAATGCCTGTTTGTTCGGATTCTCGAATCACCCACGCGTAAAATTCATCGGGCTGCAAAGCCTCCCAACTGGCGTAGGTGACAAACAAAAAGTCATACATTGTCCAAAACTTATCCTGCTCGGCGGCGGCAAGCGCGGCAACAACGGCTTTATCCGATTTGTCTAACATGCCCACCAAAGGCAGCGGACGAAAAACAAAGCGCACGTTATCATGGCTCTTCATCAATTTTGCAATGCTATCAGACATAACGCGGCAGCTGGTGGATTGAAAATCGCAATACTCGACAATCATAATCGGCGCGTCTGCGGCGCCAAAGGAAAAATCAGCCGCGCTGATGGGCGGAAATGAAGAGGCGTCGTTAGCCTCCGGGGTTGGCTGCGTGACGATGG
This sequence comes from Anaerolinea thermophila, assembly GCA_022729775.1. GTDB lineage: Bacteria > Chloroflexota > Anaerolineae > Anaerolineales > Villigracilaceae > Villigracilis. The sequence goes on from DZBA01000138.1 coordinate 6,729, forward strand.
TGGTGCAGTTCCCTTGTGGAGTTAATTCTTCCGCGCTTGCGGGAGTCAACGGCGCGACAGGGATAATGGGCAAAGGCTCATCTGCATTTGGCTGGGCGCCACATGCGAGCAGTAGAAAAAAAACAGGAAGGGATAAAAAGAAAATGTATAAAATTCGTTTCATGACAAAAAGAAATTCCTTATAAAGCATAAAGTTACTGGTTCACGGCTTCTTGCAATTGCTCAAAACTGGTCATCCACGCAATGGTTTTGATGAAATCTGCAAGCGAGTCGCTTTGCGCGCGCAAAGCGCGGACAGCAGGACCGACGGGGTCATGCCCAGCCGCGCCGCCGGGGACATCGGCATACGCGCCGTGAAACGCAAAATACGCCTGATTAATCTTGCGCAGCAAATATCCATGCTGGATAAAAATCGCGCGGCGGGCTTCCATATATTCTTCCGCCTCTTCGATTTTGCCCGCCGCAAGCAGCGCATCCGCAGTGACGCGCGTTTCGCGCATGGCTTCGCGGAAGTCAAAGACCGGGCGCGGAAGGTCGCCAGGGTTGGGGTGATCCACCGGGAGCGAAACCAGACCGGCGGGAGAAAAAGTCGCGGGTTTCAATTCAGGATAGAATTTCTCGATGACCAACGCGCCAATTTCATCGCCTGCAATGGAGGCTGTCGTCTCGTTCATTGTTCGCAGTTCGGGCGTTTCCATGTACAACATCCCAAGCGGACGCAAGGTCAGGTAATTATGAATCCACTCGTGCGCGATGACGGTCAGCGTCCAATTTAAGTTTGTGCTGCGCATGATCATCGTCGGGTAAACGCCGACGCCGCCGATGGGGACAACCAGCGATGAAACGTTAAGCCCGCTGTCCACTTGTTCTTCGAGCGCGGCTTGTTCATCCACTGGAAGGTCGGTTTCAATGGAGATGTTCGCGGTTTGTTCGATGTGGTCGCGCGGAGAGATAATCAACGCCATCGGCAGCGGCGTGGAGTGATACCAAACATTTGGCACGGGCTGTCCCGCAGCGGTGAGGTCAAGGTCAGCGAGCGCGTCTGTGACTTGTTCCTGCAAAATGGATTCAGCCAGCGGGGAAAGCGTCCTTTGACGCGCGTAGAGTTCATCCAATTCGGCGCGCACTGATTCTGACGCGGCGTGTTTGTCGAGAATGGCGGGGTCAGCGTAGATTTGCTCCAGCGCGTATTCCTTTTCCAGCACATGTTGTGTGACGCGCAAATATTCCATCACGATTTGTTTTTGCTCGGCGCGGTCGAAGATGTGCGGCGCGCGGATGGATGCCGAGCGCATTTTGACCATGAGCGCGTCACTGATCCACGTAATATAGTTAAACTCAATCTGGCGCGTGTAGCGGCGCGTTTGCTGAGCCTTGTCTGTAAGGGAAGGAGCGCTATAACCGGTAAGAAAGGCTAGAATGATAAGCGTTAAGGCAATTTCAAGTCCGCGCAGGATGCGTTGTGTCATGCGGTGATTATA
>DZBA01000139.1 GCA_022729775.1 Anaerolinea thermophila
TAATTGACCCGGTCAAGGTTGTGCGCGGCGCGCTCGAAAATGCCTCCTCCATCGCCGCGATGATCCTCACCACCGATGTGTTGATCACCGACGTTCCCGCGAAGGAAAACGCTCCTGCCATGCCTCCCGGCGGCATGGGCGGTATGGACTACTAAACCGCTCCCTGTAATGATACGACCCAACCTCCGAGTTCTTGAAGAACTCGGAGGTTTTTGTCATAAGACATTGGTATAATCCTGCCGATGTTTTCCTCAACTAAAGTATTAAACACAGTTTTACTCATAACGCTCATTTTGGGATTAAGCGCGTGCGAATCAGTTGTAAATACAAACACGCCCACGCCGGGAATCCCGACCTTCACCCCGCCGCCCCCCACCGCGACCCCGCCGCCATCGGCGGCTGTTGTCAACGGCGAATATATCCTCATCACGGAATACGAATCTGAACTGGCAAGATACAAAGCCGCGCAGTCGGCTCTTGGTCAGACCGTATCGGGTGAAGACGCGAATCGAATCGTGCTGGAAGATATGATCGCGCAAACGCTTCTCGCGCAAGCGGCGCGCGAGGCAGGCTTTGTCGTAAGCGACGCGGATTTGCAGGCGCGGACAGACGCACTCGGCAGCGCGGATGTATTGTCCGCGTGGCAGTCCGCGCACGGATATGATGCCGCGTCTTTTCAAATCGCATTGAAGCGCGCCATCGAATCCGCGTGGATGCGCGACAAAATCATCGCGGATGTCCCCGCAACCGCCGAGCAAATTCACCTGCGCCAGATTTTGACCTATAATGAAGAAAACGCGCGCGCGGCATCCGAACAGATCAAAGCGGGTTCTGACTTCGATGAAATCGCCGCGCTATATGACCCAATTACCATGGGCGAGCTGGGATGGATTCCGCGCGGATACCTGCTCGACCCCAAAGCCGATGAAGCCGTGTTTGCATTGCAGGCAGGTCAATACAGCGATGTGGTTGCCACCGAAGCAGGTTTTCACATCTTCAAAGCCATCGAGCGCGGAGAACACGCCTTATCGCCAGATGCCTTGTTAACCGTTCAAGAAGTCGCGGTCAAAAAATGGATTGATGAAAAACGCGCATCGAGCGAAATCACTTTAGCGCCGTAACGCGCTGTCTGTTTAATTTATTTTCGGAGATTTACTATGAGCAAATATGACGAGAACAGCAGGAAGCCCGCGCCTAAAAAACAAACATCATCCCTGGAAATATGGGATGTCTTATCCGTTGCCATGCTCTTGCTGACGCTTTGCCTGGTTCTATATTTTGCGGCAATTTTTATTTCACCCACCGCGTCGTACAACCCGCTCAAGCCCAAGCCGCGCATAGACCCACTCGCCCCGCCCACGCCGACCATCACCCCAATTCAACTGGAGCCGACCTGGACTCCGACCGCCACGCCTGAGACGACCGCAACGGCGACCTTGCTGCCAACCTTGACGATGATTCCATCGCCAACCCCCTTCTCGATGCTGCCCCCAACCAAAACTGCAGAGCCAACGCAAGCCCCCAAAATCCCCTACTCTGCAACCATCAAAGCAATTGACAGCACCATCATTCACCCTGAGTTGGGTTGCAAATGGCAGGCAATTGGCGGAACTGTCGTAGATGCCAACAACGCGGATATGATTGGAATGACCATTCGGCTGGTGGGCTTCTACGGTGGAAAAGCAAAGAATGAACTGACGGTCAGCAGCATTGCCCCCGCGTACGGGAAATCTGGCTTTGAATTTCCGCTCGGCACAACCCCGCTTTCCTCCAAAGGAGAGTTGTATTTGCAACTGCTCGACCAGGCGGGCGCGACGCTCTCGGATAATGTCTACATTGACCTTTACGACGATTGCGAAAGAAATTTAATTCTCGTGCGTTTTGTAAAAAATCCGTAGAACAAAAACATAGAAGAGCAAAAAAGCCCGTCGTTTAGCATAGACGGGCTTATACTTACCCCATGAAAATTCTACTCACAGGCGTCAGCGGACTTTTGGGAATCAACCTCGCGCAGGATACCATGAACGCGCATGAAGTTATCGGCGTGGCTCGCGGGAAGTTGCCGCGCGCGCCGTTTCAGGTTATCAACGCAGATTTGTCCGACCTGAGCAAAATCGCCCCCATCCTCGATACGGTCGAGCCTGCGTGGGTGATCAACTGCGCGGCTTTGGCAAACCTCGAAGATTGCGAAGCCGACCCCGACTCCGCCCGCCGCCTGAATGTTGATTTGCCCGCGCAGCTCGCCAGAGCGTGCTGGGATCGCGGGCTGCACTTCGTCCACATCTCGACAGACGCGGTCTTCGACGGCGAAAAAGACAGCCCCTACACCGAAGACGACGCGCCGAATCCGCTTGGGGTGTATGCCCAAACCAAGTTGGAGGGAGAAAACAATTTCTCAGGGGCGCCAGAATAAAAGACGATCCTTCTTTAGAATATTTTTGAATATATGCTTTTATCATCGGTTTCCTGTATACGACAATTTTAGCCTATAATTCTGCATGTAGCACGAAGTTATAACTGGCTGTAGGTTTGATTGTAGTACAATTTCAAACATCCATTTCACTAACAGGAGCGTTATTTTGCCTACCCTACACCTGCTTCCCTATGGAAAATATCGTGGCGTTCTCAAAGAATATTCAGTCATATTTTATTATCTCCCCGTTTTCGGTTATATGTACAGGCGGCGCGTGGAATTATGCCTCGCTGAATGTAAAGGCGGCGACAGCATTCTCGAGGTCGGCTTCGGCAGCGGCTTAACCTTTCTTAATCTGGATAAGATGTACAAAAAAATTCACGGTCTTGATCTGACCTGCGACGTTGAACAGGTCAGCCATTTATTTGCTGACTATGGGGTACATCCTGAACTTAAAAACGGTAATATCCTCGATGCACCCTATGCCGACAATCAATTCGATACCATCCTGTTAATCAGCATCCTGGAACATCTCAAACCGCATGAATTGGAGCAAGCCTTTAACGAGATCAAACGCGTTCTAATACCCGGTGGACAGGTTGTTTACGGCGTACCGGTTGAAAGGCCGTTCATGGTTTTTATGTTTCGCATGTTGGGATACAATATTCGCAAACATCATTTTTCGACAGAAATGGACGTTGCCCAAGCCGCCGGGCGGTTTTTGAAAAAAGTTTCAATCCAAGCCATGCAAGCCTCCCCTGCTTTTCTCGGCGCGGTCTATGAAATCGGACATTTTATCAAGGCTTAGGAATAAAAGATGGGTATTGCTTTACATCAGGATTTAATTAAAAAAAACTATGGGCTGTGGGATCGCAAATCCGTCCTGCGGCGATGTTATATTGAATTCCACCAACTTATGGCAAGCTACCTAAGCCCGCTGCCCAACGGGAAAACAGTGGAGCTGGGTTCGGGGATGGGCAACATCCATGAGACCATCCCCGATTGCATCCGCACAGACCTGTTCCCCTATTCATGGATTGATCAGGTTGAGAACGCCTACAAGCTGACCTTTGCCGACGCCTCCCTCGCCAACCTTTTAACAGTGGATGTATTCCATCACTTGCGCTACCCCGGCACAGCCTTTAAAGAATTCCAACGTGTGCTAATACCCGGCGGACGGGTAATTATGATGGAACCTTGTATTAGCGCCCTGGGCTATCTGGTATTCGGACCCTTTCATCCTGAGCCAATTGGGGCAGCCCGGGACATTCAATGGTATGCGCCCAGGAACTGGTCGCCAGATCAAATTGACTATTATTCAAGCCAGGGCAACGCGACGCGCATTTTTGTCCAAAATCTTTTCATGTCCGAATTAAACGACTGGAAGATCGTCGAGGTCAAACGGATTGCCGCGCTCGCCTACGCCGCTTCAGGCGGGTACTCAGGTCCCCAGCTCTATCCCATGTTTGCCTACCCGCTGGTGAAGTTCCTGGAAAAATTACTACAGCCATTTCCAGCTTTGTTCGCCATTAGGGTATTGGTGGTACTTGAAAAAAAATAGCCATCCTCCATCTTGCTCCATAGGAGTAATCCGTTGAACGCCAAGTCAATCGCCCTTCAAACAAACACAAGCACCGCCCTAAAAGCATTAATTGTCCTGGCGCCCTTAAGTTATTGGATATTTACAACCTTCATCCAGCCAATTTCCCCTTTTTACAAAGACTATGAAGCCGAAATTACATACTTCATGAATTCGCTAGTAATTTTTAAAGGCGAATCATATTATTATCTCGACCATCCTGGCACACCCGTAGAAATCATTGGTTCTGTGGTCTTGGGATTTTTTTATATTTTTTCCGGACAAAGCGCCGACGAATTCATTCAATCCCAATTGCGTAATCCAGAGCCTTTTTTTGTTGTGGTTCACATTATTTTGACCGCCACAAGCATTTTCTGCGCGTTACATTTATATAATACAGCAGTCTCAATTTCATCGAAAGAGCCAAGCGACCTGCTTCTGGCAGCAGCCATATCACTCCTATATTTCGCCATTCACCCGCTAGCCTTCTCAACGCTCACCCTGTGGCATCATGCCGCTTTCAACTTTCCCTTTGGAACGTTGTACTTAACTGTGTTGCTAAAATTATCGCAAACAAAAGAGGACATACCATCCTCAACCATTATCCTGTTGGGCTTGGGGGCGGGTTTTCTCACAGCCACAATGATATATTTTGCGGTATGGGTTGTTAGTTCAATTATTTTTATTATCGTGTTCTATAAAACTAGAAAGGTTAATACTACAAAGACCAACAATTCGATACTAAAACTGGGGACATTTAGTTTGCTTGGTTTCGCAATGGCAATGTTGCCAGCCGCCAATAGAATCCCCTATTTTATTGGCTGGATATTAAATCTAATATTTCATCAAGGCACGTATGGGGGCGGGGAAGTTGGCATCATTTCACTAGTAAATCTATGGGTGAATTTCCTGAATATACTGTCTTCAATGCCTGCCTTCTCCATATTTATCTTCTGCGCATTACTTCTATTCACTCAAACCGCCATCAAAAATAAAGGGCAATTTCAAAAAGCGCCTGGCACATGGGCGTTGGCGATATCCCTGATCATACAAATTTTCATTTTGCTGGCGCTCAACCTAAAACATCCGGATAGCAACACTTTCTTTGTGAATCGCTATTTATTGCCAATCGCAGCAACGATTCCCATATTGACATTTCTTGTAACCCAACTTGCCAAAGATAATTTTCCCACCCTGTATACCTTATCAAAGTACACGACAATATTGTTTGTTCTTATCGGCTGCTTTTACTTCTTTATAATTTCAGTGAATGACTACAACAAAAAATCGGAATACATCTCGAAGTCCGTACAAGAGTCATCTCACGTAATAGAAAAATATGCGCAAGAGACAAACCGCCCCGTCAAGCAAATAAACGTCCTATGGACTTACGAAACGTTTTCAAACTGCTATTCGCTGTGGTTTGGAAATGAGCTGTCTGGAATTATATTCTCTAAAGAAGTCAAGAATATTTGTCGGCAAGAAAACGCCCTAAATATATGGAATCGCGGGGTGATAATTGATGAAAAATTTATAAACGTCGAAAATACACAATGGGATTTGATATTCACGAGAAAGTTGTTATTAGATGAGTATCCCTTTCTCGCAGAAATGGGGACGGTAAAAGAATACTTGCCGCTGTCATCTTCAGATTTCGACAGGTATGGGTCATTTATTGTTATTATTCATAAACCAGATTAATATCTAAAAGTACGGCAATTGTGATCGTAAAATAAAACAGCGGTCTTCATAAACAGATACGCCTCATTTACCTGTCTACCTGTTTCCATGTATACTTACCCCATGAAAATTCTACTCACAGGCGTCAGCGGACTTTTGGGAATCAACCTCGCGCAGGATACCATGAACGCGCATGAAGTTATCGGCGTGGCTCGCGGGAAGTTGCCGCGCGCGCCGTTTCAGGTTATCAACGCAGATTTGTCCGACCTGAGCAAAATCGCCCCCATCCTCGATACGGTCGAGCCTGCGTGGGTGATCAACTGCGCGGCTTTGGCAAACCTCGAAGATTGCGAAGCCGACCCCGACTCCGCCCGCCGCCTGAATGTTGATTTGCCCGCGCAGCTCGCCAGAGCGTGCTGGGATCGCGGGCTGCACTTCGTCCACATCTCGACAGACGCGGTCTTCGACGGCGAAAAAGACAGCCCCTACACCGAAGACGACGCGCCGAATCCGCTTGGGGTGTATGCCCAAACCAAGTTGGAGGGAGAAAAAGCCGCGCTGGGGGAACATCCGCGTTGTATCGTCGCGCGAGTCAATTTCTACGGCTGGAGCCTCGGCGGGCGCAGAAGTCTCGCGGAGTTCTTCGTCAACAACCTGATGAATCAAAAAAGCATGAGCGGCTTTACCGACGTCATGTTTTGTCCCATGCTGGTCAACGACACCGCACGGACAATCATCAAAATGCTCTCGAAAAACCTGTCGGGCTTGTATCATCTCGTCGGCACAGAGGCGATGAGCAAATATCAGTTTGGCGTGGAAATCGCGCGAAAATTTCAACTGGATGAGAGCGCCATCTCGCCGAAGTCGGTTTTGTCCTCTGGGTTAACCGCGCGGCGTTCGCTCAATTTGCGGCTTTCCACCGAAAAGTTATCCACCGCGCTGGGCGAATCTCTCCCCCATTTCTCCACTGGCTTGGACGAGTTTTATACACAGTACGCGCAAGGTTATCCACAGAAAATACGGAGTTATCAACAGGGAAACGGGTAAACATGTACACAGGTAGACACGGAGTTACCCACATGTTTACCTGTTTTCTTGTGTACTTATCTACCGCTTATCCCCAAATTTTCCACTGGAATTCGGATAGAATCCACACCTTATTCATACACAAGTTACAAGTTACAAGTTGCGAGTTATTCACACGTTTTCAACAATCTTTCAACATTAAACTTTCACCCTTCAAACTCACGAGGAACACATGAACATAACTATCAACACCCACACCATCGGACTTGACCACCCGACTTACTTCATCGCGGATATTGCCGCCAACCACGATGGCGATTTAGACCGCGCGAAGTCCCTCATCCGCCTTGCGAAAGAAGCGGGCGCGGATGCGGCGAAGTTCCAGCATTTTCAAGCCCCCAAAATTGTCTCGGACTATGGGTTCAACAACATGAATTCCAAAGTCAGCCACCAAGCCAAGTGGAAAAAGTCCGTGACCGAGGTATACGCGGCGGCTTCCGTCTCGCAGAGTTGGACGCCCATCTTGAAAGAAGAGTGCGACAAGGTCGGCATTGACTTCTTCACCTCGCCGTACGATTTCGATTCGATTGAACACGTCAACCCGTATATTCCCGCGTTCAAGGCTGGCTCTGGCGAAATTGACTGGATTGAAGCGCTCGAACACATGGCGTCCAAAGGCAAGCCGATGATTATCGCCTGCGGCGCGTCGGATATCGCCGACGTGCAGCGGGCTGTCCGCGCGATTTTGAAAATCAATCCGCAGTTATGTCTCATGCAGTGCAACACCAACTACACCGCCGACCCGAAGAATTATGACCATATCAACTTGAATGTGTTGAAAACTTTTGCCGCGATGTATCCCAACGTTGTGCTGGGACTCTCCGACCACACCCACGCGCTCGCGCCTGTGCTTGGCGCGGTCACTCTCGGCGCGCGCATGATTGAACGTCACTTCACCGACAGCAACGACCGCGAAGGTCCCGACCACAAGTTTGCGATGAATCCCGAAAACTGGGCGAAGATGGTGGAAGAGACGCGCCTATTGGAGCGTTCCTTTGGCAGCTCGGATAAATTCATCACCGAGAACGAGCAAGATACCAAAGTCGTGCAGCGTCGCTGCCTGCGCGCCGCGCGGGATATCAAAGCGGGCGAAGTCTTCACCCGCGACATGATTGACGTGTTGCGTCCTGCGACCATTGGCGCGATCAAGCCATACGAAATCGAGAATGTGATTGGGACAAAAGCATTGATTGATACGCCGCTGGGGAAAGAGTTGCGGTGGGTGGAACTTGGTGCGTAATTCGTAATGCGTAATCCGTAAATTACGAATCACGGATTACGCATTATGGTTTGATAATATGCGTATTATCTTTTTCTCCCTCGGCTACTGCACCCATGACCACCGTTTTCTAAAAACCATTTCCGAAA
>DZBA01000140.1:0-7585 GCA_022729775.1 Anaerolinea thermophila
TTACAAATCTCCTCCGCCTTTCGCTCCACATACTCCCAATACGCTTGCATTAGAATCTTCGTTCGCTTTCCCACGCTCCCCTGCCCTACTGGATGACGGTCAATCGAAACAATCGGAACAACACCGCGCGAACTGGATGTTAAAAATGCCTCGTCGAATTTTTCATCGAGGCGCGGGGCGCGATATTCGATTCCCATCCCCTGCCCTCTTGCAATGCGTAACACGGCGCGGCGCGTGACGCCGAGCAAAATTCCGCGTTGGGCGGTGATTAATTTTACGTCAGGAGATTGCTTCGTCGCTACGCTCCTCGCAATGACATAGAAATTCGAGGTCATTCCCTCCAAAATTTTCCCGTCTTGGGTCAGTAAAACTTCGAATATGTTTTTGCTCAACTGCTTTCTTTGCTCCGCGCTTTCGGTGATGAAACCTGTGTCCTTGATGCGCGGGTCGTGCCTTGCCGCGAGGGTTGTAATCACATGCACGCCCTGTTGATACACCTCCGCCGGCAGGGTCGCGGACGGCTGAATCCCGACATAGATTTTCCCCGCGTCTTTGGTCAGGATTAGACGCACGCGGGATTCGCGCGGCAGATTCGCTTCGACCAGCTGGGCGATGCGCGCGCGCAATGTCAATTCGTCTACAGCGGGCGTTAATCCAGATTCTTGCGCGGGCGCGTATAATCGGCGCAAATGGGCGCGTAATCCCATCACCTTTTTTCCAGCGGAGATGGTGGTGAAGGTTGTGTAAAATCCTTGCGGCAGCGAGCGGGTCAACTCATCGAGAGTCCCCGCCTGGAATGTGGTTTCGATATTTTTTGTCTTTGTAATTTGAAACGCTTGTATGTCCATGCGTTGATTCTACCCGATGTTAACAAAGTACAATATAATCAAAAAACATTCGCGGCTATTTGACCACCAACATTCAAAAAGAATCAAAATCAATGAGCGATAAAAAAAACAACTATCAACAAGCCACTCAATTTACCGCAAACGATTTGCGCACTGTATCCAAAACGGTGTCCATTGACAAACTCTCGCGCCTGTCCCTGCCGGAAGTGGAAGCAGTTGTAGACTTGGTGGCAAAGGTCATCCCCGCTGGAAATGTCCCCGGCATGATTCTCAGCGGACTTGCACGGCTGCCCGGCAGAAGAATCCCCGTTCAAAAAATGCAGCAGGACATCAACGCGCTGTTTAGCGGCGTGGAACAAATCCTCGACCAAGCCACGTATGCCACATTTTTCGCAGGTCCCGCCGCCATTATTTGGGGATACCAAAACTTGCTGCGGCTTGCCGGCAAAGACCCGGAAGCGGCGTTCCCCGAGGGCGTGTGGCAGTTTTATTCGGGATACGCCCTGCGCGAGGACACAGCGCGTCACGCCAACGAAACGCACGGATTCGATACGCTGCTCAGCCAGCATAACATCCACCTCGACCCCGTTGACCGTTTGACCGCGTGGTTCATGGCTTCGGTGATGTGCCTGCATCAATACAACTCCCTGCTTGAAAATGAATGGCGCGAGCGCGTTGCCATCTCCAGCATGGAAGCGCAGGACATCACGCGCGCAAAAAAACTCTTCCGCGAGTGGGAAATCCAGCGTCCTTACCGGCGCGAGGAAGACGGCGCGAGTATGGATTACCCATCCTACCGCCGTTATAAATTCGACCAATTCTTAAAAAATAATTTACAGTCGCTTCCAGCGGCGACGTATGAAACATGGATGTCGCGCTTGAGAGCCGCCACGCAGCAAGACCTGCCCGCTTATCAAAAGCAAATGTCCATTTTGGCGTATCTCGAACCGGGACCGTACAACGAAGTCCGCGTGCCGTTCAACCTCACCGACGCGCAAATTGGAATTATCTACCGCGATAGTTATTACCTGCTGCCGGTTTGCGAGCAAGGCTCGAACACGCCCATTGACGTAAACACAGTCCGCGCGCAAATTGCGATGCTGATGGAATCGCCTTTTTCTTCGCCTTCGCAGATTTCCTCACTGGCGCGAGTCAAACGCGCCGCGCTGCCCGGCTTGCGGAACAAACTCAACCCGATGCTGGTCAATGACATTGATAACTTGCGTTTTGCGCCGATTCTACTTTCCGCGGATACGCGCGCTCACGCGCTGCCGCTTTCTGAGCTGCGACAAGCCGAGCGCGGAATCGGCTCTCACGCGCTGACCATCTTCGATACGGGCGAAACCATCGTCTTCGACCAATCGCACATTTTCTTCGATGGCTCATGGGGCAGCGCGCTGGCAGAGATTATGACCAATGAAGCGTTATCGTGGGCGCGTTATTTGAAGATGCTGCCCGCCGTCATCCCCGCGGAAATGCGCCAGTACACATCGCTTACGCTGCAACTCCAGCAATCGGATATCAACATCGTCCAGCAAGCGCCGCACATTTCACCCGAAGCCGGCGCGGAGACGGATAAGATTCACCTCAAGGCGTGCCTGAATTTACGCAAACAATTCAAGCAGCGCAACGAGCAAATTCAGTTAACGGTGAACGACCTGCTGGTTTTATATCGCGCGATTCACGCGGCGACGTACCGCCCTTCGCAAAGGCTGATGAGCGAGCTGGAAAAACTCGCCGAGACAAAACCTGAAATTGCCGCAGCGCTGCGCCAGTTGGTGGAAGAAGCCAGCCGCACCAACCCGGCGGTGATGATTCCCATGGACGCCAGTTTGAAATCGCCGCGCGAGCGCATTTATCCGCTCAACATCGAAGCGCCGTTGATGGAGTTGAAACTACTGACCTTGCACGCGCAGGCGATCAAGATGCTCAACGCGTACGAAGAATCCACAGAAGACCGCGCGGCAATGTTCGCGGGTTTTAATCACTTGCAAAAGTTATATCTCGCGTCACTGGCGGGCTATGGGTTATACCTCTCCAAAGAAAAAGAAATCGCGCTGCTCGGCGAAAGTCCAAGCGTCGGCGCGTTGAAACTGCTTGCCCACCTCCCCACTGCCTTGCAGCGGCTGCTGAACAAAGTCCCCGAAAAAGTTGACCTGCTGAACAACCTCATCAAGGGGCGCGAGGTGTTTTCCAATGTCGGCGCGGTGGCATCCACCAGCACGCTGACGCGCTTCATCACCGCAAAAGATGACAACGCGCAAAAGCAGATTGCCTGGGGCGTGATTACAGACGCGCGTTCCAACATGCAAGTATCACTGCGCGATTTTCGCCCGCATGTGGCGACCTTGACTTCGATTGGACGCAAAGACCTTTCCAACCTCATCACGCAGGATTATCTGGACTCGTACGCCGAAGGCTTTAACGCCTACATCCGCGATATGACGCGCATCACGCTTGCCAAGCGCGAGACGACTCCCACAGCCCCAACAAGAAAACGGAACCCGAATCAAAAATGAAAGACCCAATCATCGGACAACAACTTGCAAATTTTCGCGTCGAACGCCTGCTTGGACAGGGCGGCATGGCGACCGTTTATGTTGGTCAGGACGTAAAACTCCAGCGCGCGGTTGCCATCAAGGTCATTGATAAGCGTTACAAAGGCGACGCCGCGCTCGCGCAGCGATTCGTCAACGAGGCGCGGATGATGGCAAAGTGGCGGCATGAAAACATCATTCAAATTTATTACGCCGACGACGCGCAGGGCTATTCCTATTACGTGATGGAGTACGTGGACGGGCAGGACCTCTCGACGGTCATGTCTGTTTACGCGGACGAAGGCACGCTCATGTCCATTGCGGATGTGCTGCGCATCGGCAACGCCATTGCAAACGCGCTGGATTATGCCCACCGTCAAGGCGTGATCCACCGCGACATCAAACCTTCGAATGTTTTAATTGCAAAAGATGGGCGCGTGATGCTTGGCGATTTTGGCATGGCGCTCGAAGTGCGCGAAGGCTCGATGGGAAACATCTTCGGCACGCCGCATTACATCTCGCCGGAACAGGCGCGCCGTTCCGCAGACGCCGTTCCGCAATCGGACTTGTATTCGCTGGGCGTGATTTTGTATGAAATGCTCACCGGGGCTGTCCCGTTCAACGACCCTTCGCCGGCGAGCATCGCGCTGCAACACATCTCCGAGCCGCCGCCGCCGCCGCGCAGCATCAACCCCGACCTTCCGCCGGCGGTGGAGGTGGTCATCCTCAAAGCGTTGGAAAAAGACCCGCAAAACCGCTACCAAACCGGCGCAAAATTAATGGCGGCGCTCAGCGAGGCGTTCAAATCCACCGGCTCTACGCCGAAGATTGCGCTGCCGCCGCTGCCCGTTAACGCGCCGACCATCCGCCGCAGTGATATTTCCATTTCGCAAATTGCCAAACGCGAAGCGCCGAAGATAAAACCCGCGCCGCATTATCCGATGGTGGTCGGCGAGCTGCCCCCCACCGTGCGCGCCAGCAGCCGCTTTCAGCCCAAGCGTTCATGGCTCTTTGGATTTTTGCTTCTTCTATTATTGGGATTTGGATATTGGTATTACGCTCAATACGGCTTGCCGACCTTCCAGCTGCCCCCTCCCCCGGCGTTGACCGCGACCCCAGTCCCCACTTTGACCTTGACTGTAACCGCCGCGCCGGAGACTCCCACGCAGTTGATTCTGCCCGCGCCGTCTTTATCTCCCTCCGCGACCGCGACGCAAACCGCCGCGCCAACCGAATCCCTGCCGACTTTTACCGCGGAGCCATCCCTCACGCCGACCCTGCCCGCCGCCATCCCGACGATTAAATATCCAAAGGGGAATCAGTTCACCTTGTTTTGGAATGAAACCAGCCTGCACGTTTTGAACCGCTCGCGTGAGACGCGCAGCTTTTCTGGCTTTGCCTTCGAGCGGCTCGACGCGGACGGCGAAGCGACGCTGGGCAGGTTCCCCGGCAGTTTGTGGAACAACGCCAACTTCAAATACATCCCCGCAAAATATTGCGCCAGCATCAAAATCTACAAGGACGAAGACCCGCCCTACATAGACCCATCCGACTGTCACGGCGGATATGTGGGCATTGTCCAGCCGCGCCGCGATCCCGAAGATGAACACCTCGTTTTCTGGGACCCGCGCGGAGATACGACTCAGTTCCGCGTGTTGTGGCTGGATGAGGAAATCGCCCGCTGTGAAATCGGCGCGGGGACGTGCGATGTGTTTGTGCCGTGAGTTTGCTAACGAGGGATGGTCAAATCACGGAAGTCTTTTTTTTGACATATAATTAACTCACCTTACGAGCTTTAGGCATGTCACCCTCCCGAAGGACACACCTGCACCCACCGCAGGTGCGGTGTCGGGACGATGTGAGCAAAGCGAAGGGTCTCTGAGACAATCGTAGAGATGTTTCGCTCCGCTCAACATGACAATGCGTAAGGTGAGTAATTGAGTAAAGGAGAGTTTTATGCAAGAAAGAATTACGCTTACGCTTCCATCCAATATCCGCTCTGCATTGGATGTTGTTTTAGTAGAAGAAGGAAAATCCGCAAATGATTTAATCAACCAAGCCATTGCTGAATATCTTTTCTTTCGCGAATTTCATCTGTTGCAAGAGCGTCTAACCGCAAAAGCGCAGCAGCGCGGAATCACAAGCGAAGACGATATATTCGAACAGGTTTCATGAAAGTCTTGTTGGATACAAACGTCCTGATTGCGGGTTTTATTACAAAAGGCGTATGCAGCGACCTCGTGGAACACTGCCTGCGGCGGCATGAGATAGTCCTCTCTGAATTTATTTTGGATGAATTCAGGGAAAAACTGGTCAAGAAATTCAAATTCAGTTTCCAAGATGCGGATAGCGCAATTCGATTAATGCGCGCGCGCGTATTGCTTTCTAAGCCTGCGCCACTTTTTCAACCAGTTTGTAGGGATGCGGATGATGATATGGTTATTGCCTCTGCGGTTGCGGGCGGCGCAGTTTGTATTGTCACAGGTGATAAGGATCTGCTCGATTTGAAAGAATATCAGGGAATTCCAATTTTGAAACCTGCTGAGTTTTCTGCATTTGAAGCGAAGCAATCGTAAGACGAGCGCGAGAAATTCGTTGATGATTTACTGCATAAGCACATCTCGGTTCAGCCCCAAGCGGGGATATAAGGTGAAACATGACAAAAGAAACTTCTGAATCTAAAATTGAAGTCGGTGGACATATCGAAGGCGAGAATATCATTGTGGGGAATCACAACACAGTGAACAATATCCTGCCGCAGCAAAAAGAACACGAGCCGCACCCGCTATTTGGCTCGATTCCGCGCTTGAAGAAGGAAGTATATATCTGGCGCGGAGATATCGAGGACGAGACTCGCGCCGCGTTGAAGCAAAATCGCGCGGCGGCGATTGTGGGCGTGCAGGGCATGGGCGGACTCGGCAAGAGCGAGATGGCAAAACGCATTTCGCTGGAGCATCCGCAAGCCTTGTGGGTGGATGTGAACGATAAAACCGCGCAAGGCGTGTTAAATGAGTTAACCCGCGTGTGCGACATCAAGACGGACGGGAACACCAGCGACGGCGAAAAAATCAACCTGCTGCACCGCCATTTTTCGGGGACGCCAAACCAGTTGGTGGTCTTCGATGATGTGCGGAAGAACGCCCTGCCTGATTTATTCAACCTGCTGCCGCCCAAACTGCCTTACACCGCCCTGCTGACCAGCCGCATTAAAACCATTGGCGGAATTGAGTCTTTTAAGATGGACACGATGACACCCGAACAAGCCGAAAAATTAATGGGGAGTATTGTTACAGAAGAGATGCTAAACGCCGAAGCGAACTTTGTAAAAAAAATCGCGGAGCGGGTCAAGTTCAACCCGCTGGCATTGGAAATTTGCGCCCGCTGGGTCTGGCAGCATAAGGCGGGCGCGCGCAAATTTGCCCGCTTTTATGAGCGGATAGAGAAGAATCTGGAAAAACTCAAAGCGGAAGGAGACGAAAACTGGAATATCAACGCCGCCTTCGACGTGAGTTATAACGACCTGACCGAAAACGACCAGCGATATTTTCGCGCGTTGGCGGTTTTTGCGCCGACGGGGTTTTCAACCGCAGCCGCCGCCCACCTGTGGGGACTTGAGAAACCCGATGCCGAAGACGTGCTAGACCGCTTTTTGAACCTCTCGCTGGTGAAGGAAAGAGACGAGCGTTACCGCTTTCACGACCTGCTGGATGAATACGCCCAAAGCAAGTTAACACAAAACAAGGAAGAAGAACGCGAAGTAAAAATAAAATTGGCAGATTGGCTGGCAGGCTTTTACGAATCAATTTATAAGCCCGATGAAAACAATTTGCCGAAGGGCTTTGTAGAAAAAGAAAACCTGTTGATTGCTTGTTCCTGCGCGTGTGAGATTCGAGACGCAAACAGGCTGGCGCAACTGACGACTCAAACATTGAATTGGTTCAATGTTTATTTTGTGGAGCATAAAACCGATTGGTTGAATTGGCTTCAACTTTCACTTAAACTTGGGATTGAAAATAAGCAATTACAAGCCAACGTGCGAAAAGCCATCGGCGATGTGCTGCAATTCCGCGACGATAGAGACGCCGCGCTTGCCAGTTACAACGAAGCCCTGAAACTCTTCAAAGAAATCGGGGCTAAATTGGGCGAAGCCAACGTGCGAAAAGCCATCGGCGATGTGCTGCAATTCCGCGACGATAGAGA
>DZBA01000140.1:7685-8123 GCA_022729775.1 Anaerolinea thermophila
CAACGAAGCCCTGAAACTCTTCAAAGAAATCGGGGCTAAATTGGGCGAAGCCAACACGTTACAATCGCTTGGCAAAGCGGCAATTACAGGCGCAACGGATCAGGAGTCGTTCAATAAGGGCTTGGAAATTCTTCAGTCCGCGATGAATTTGCATGAAGAAATCCATGACATGGTTGGGCAGGTAAATATCCTCATGTTCTTGTCGCAAGTGATGGCAAATATGAATCAAATCGAAAACGCTCTGGCTTTGGCAAATCAAGCCCTGCCGTTGTTGATACAAGCCGCTGGTGAAAATCATCCTGCCACCGTAGGGTTTAGGCAATATATCGAGCAACTCCATCAGGTGGGCAAAGGGTAGGTTTTTAGAGGTGACAGTCATCTTAAAGATGACTGTCACCTCACATCCAACCATGAAACGCCTCACCCTTCTCTTTCTCC
>DZBA01000141.1 GCA_022729775.1 Anaerolinea thermophila
AAATGGGACAATTCTTCATCGCCATTCGCAACGTGCAAAAGACCATCGAGTTTCAGCCGAGCAACGCGGTCTTTTACGGCGAGCTGGGCATCCTCTATCACAAGAACCGCAACTACGAAACGGGCATTCTCGCGTTGAAGTGCGCCGTGCGTGGATGTACTGCCGCGGAATCCTGTGATGGGCGCGGCGGATGCGGCGATAACGATACCCCCGCCGATGTGCAGGGACTTCCGCTTTCGGCAAGCACCATTTATTACTATGATATTTACGCTTCGGAACTTGCCGCGTTAAGCACATCAAAAGTGAATCACTGCGGCGAAGCGCTGGACATTGCAAGAATTATCGAAGAGTCAGACCTGGATAATGACCCCAACATTGCAGCCGATGTGATGGTAGTGAGAAATATCTGCGCGGTTACGCCCGGGACAACAGCAACAAAATCTGCTGGTGAACCTACGCCTACCGAAGTCCCCATGATGATGGACGAAACGCCAACGGTCACGCCGTAACAGCGGACTCTGCAAGTTCTACTTGCAGAAATCCAGAAGAAAAACTTCTGGACTCTATTTTTATTCAAATAAAAAAACGTCCCCGAATTTGTTCGGAGACGTTTTTTTATTACACAACTACAGTCCTTGCATAATCTCATCCGCCATTTGACGGGTGGAAAGTTTTCCGCCGATGTCGGCTGTGCGCGCGCCGTCGGTGATGGTTTGGTCAACGGCTTTTTCGAGCGCAGCCGCTTCCGCTTCCAATTTGAACGAGTGGCGCAACATCATCGCAGTGGAAAGAATCGTCCCAATGGGATTTGCGATTCCCTTGCCTGCAATATCTGGCGCGGAACCGTGAATCGGCTCGTAGAGTCCGACCGCGCCGTCGCCTAAACTCGCAGAGGGGAGCATTCCCATCGAGCCAGCCAGCACGGACGCTTCATCGGTCAAAATATCGCCAAACATATTTTCGGTGACCATCACATCCATCCACGCGGGACCAGTGATGAGTCTCATGGAAGCGGTGTCAACGAGCATGTGTTCGAGTTCGACATCTTTATTCGCGTCGCCGACTTTGACCGCAATCTGCCGCCACAAACGCGAAGACTCCAACACGTTGGCTTTATCAACGGAAGTCACTTTCTTCTTTCGTCCGCGCGCGAGTGTAAACGCGAGATCCATCACGCGCTTGATTTCGTAATCGTAATATTCCATCGTATCCACCGCGCGCTCGCGTCCGTCTTTGATGTCGCGTCCCTTGGGGAAGCCGAAATACAGCCCGCCCGTTAATTCGCGCACGACGAGAATATCCACGCCTTTGAGTTTTTCAGGTTTGAGCGGCGACCATTCCATCAGCGCGGGGTGGACTTTGACAGGGCGCAGATTCGCAAACACGCCGAGTCCTTTGCGCAGCGCGAGCAGTCCGCGTTCGGGACGGTCTTTCGCGGTGGGGTCATCCCACTTGGGACCGCCGACCGCGCCGAGCAATACCGCGTCGGAGGCTTGGCAATCCGCGAGGGTTTCATCGGTCAGCGATGAACCATGCGCGTCAATCGAACATCCACCCATCAATCGCTCTTGATAGGTGAAGGTGTGTTTATATTTGCTGGCGATGAAATCCAGCACGCGCACGGCTTCGGTCACAATTTCGGGACCGATTCCGTCGCCAGGGAGGAGGGTGATTTTGAAGTTCAAGAGAGTCTCCGTAATCTCCAATCTCTAATTACCAATTACGATTTACCGTGATTTGTAATTGGAGATTGGTAATTGGTAATTAATGCGCAATCATCAATCCATATTCCACCGAATCCGCGAGCGCGCGCCATGAGGCTTCGATGATGTTCGTTCCCGCGCCGACGGTGCTCCAGCGTGAGGTGGTGTTGCGCGTGTCAATCAAAACGCGGGTAATGGCTTCTGTGCCGTGATCCGAATCAAGAATGCGGACTTTGTAATCGGACAGGTGGAAATGCGCAATGCGCGGATAATATCCGACGAGCGCTTTTCGCAGCGCGAGGTCGAGCGCGTTGACGGGACCATTCCCTTCCGCCGCTGTGTGCAGCACTTCGCCCTGCACGCGGACTTTGACCATCGCTTCCGCGAAGATTCCGCGCCCCTGACGATGTTCGACGTTGACGAAAAAGTCAATCAATTCAAACGGGGGTTTGTATCCAAACTCCTGACGTTTGAGCATAATCGCCACTGACGCTTCTGCCGCCTCGAAGGAAAATCCGCGCGATTCGAGTTCTTTGATTTCGTTAAGGACGGGGACAACTTCCGTGCCTTCGACTTCCAAGCCATGCTCTTCCGCTTTGCTGAGCAAGTTGCCGCGCCCAGATAAATCTGAAACGACGACGCGCATTTTATTGCCGATGTTTTCAGGCTTGACGTGTTGATATGACTGCGCGGAGCGTCTCATCGCGGCAACATGCACGCCGCCCTTGTGCGCGAACGCCGACTTGCCGACGAAAGGCAAATGCTCATCGGGCGTGAGGTTCGCCACTTCCGCGACGAAATGCGAGAGGTCATATAAATGTTTCAGTTGACCTTTGGGCAGGCATTTGTATCCCATCTTGAGTTCGAGATTCGCCATGACCGAGCAAAGGTTGACATTGCCGCAGCGCTCGCCCACGCCGTTGATGGTTCCCTGCACTTGCGTCGCGCCTTCGCGCACGCCCACCAGAGAACTGATGACGGCGGTTTCCGAGTCGTTGTGCATGTGCATTCCAAACGGGTGCGTGATTTGCGCCTTCATCTCGCGGATGATTTGCTCCACTTCCCAGGGCAGGGTTCCGCCGTTGGTGTCGCACAGCACGACCATTTCCGCGCCGCCGCGAATCGCCGCTTTGAGCGTTTCGAGCGCGTAGGGTGAATCTGCTTTGTAGCCGTCGAAGAAATGCTCCGCGTCGTAGATGACGCGCTTGCCGTTTTCTTTAAGGTACGCGACGGACTGCTCGATGATTCTTAAGTTATCTTCCAGCGTGGTGAGCAGCACATCGGTGACGTGCATATTCCACGTCTTGCCGAAGATGGTGCAAACGGGCGTTTGTGAATCGAGCAGCGCTTTGATGTTGGCGTCGTCTTCGGGTCCGCCTTTGACGCGGCAGGTCGAGCCGAATGCGGAAATCAGCGCGTGCTTCCACTGCATATCGCGCGCGCGTTCGAAAAATTCCACGTCTTTGGGATTCGAGCCAGGCCAGCCGCCTTCGATGAACGCGACGCCGAACTCGTCCAGTTTTTGCGCCACGCGGACTTTATCGTTCGCGGAGAGATTGAATCCCTCGGATTGAGTCCCGTCGCGCAGGGTGGTGTCGTAGATTTGGATAAGGGGTAAGGTCATAAGTTACCTATTGCGTGGTGCGTGGCGCGTGGTGTATAACGAACCACGTACTACGCGCCATGTTTTTCAAATTCCATAATCTCTTTTTCAAAACCCAATATATACCCAAGTTCATCCACGCCGTTAAGCAGGCAGGCTTTATTGAACGGGTCAATTGGGAAGGAAACAGAGCCATTGGGGAAGGAAAGAGTCTGCGAGGCGAGGTCAACGTTCAGTTCCGCGTTGGGGGTTTCTTCCAAAAGGTCGAAGAGCATTTTGTGAGTCTCGCCATCCACGATGATGGGGATAAGACCGTTCTTCAACGAGTTGTTGCGGAAGATGTCGGCAAACGAGGTGGAGATGACCGCGCGGAATCCGTAGCTGGTCAGCGCCCAGGGGGCGTGTTCGCGGCTGGAACCGCAGCCGAAGTTATCGCCTGCGAGAAGAATCTGCGCGCCCTTCGATTCGGGTTTGTTGATGATGAAATCCGCTTTGGGCGATTTGTCGTCGTTGTAGCGCCAGTTGAAAAAGAGCGCGTCAGCAAGCCCGTTCTTGTCGGTGACTTTGAGAAATTGCGCGGGGATGATTTGATCCGTGTCAATGTCGTTGACGGGCAGCGGAAGCGCGCGGGAGGTTAAGGTTGTGAATTGTGCCATACATTTTCCTTCTTATTTTTTTTGATTTATAATTAATTTATACATTTTTTGCTCAAGGAGCGGACAATGGCGATTGTGTATCAAGACGGCATTGCGGGAAAAGTCTGTGCAAATCCTGAATGTGGGTGGAAACCGCTCACAGAGTTTCATCCAAAACGATTACTTGGAATCCCTGTTGGCGATGGATACAAATCTCGTTGTAAAGAATGCGCTAACGCTCAAAGTCGAGCTGAATATGCCGCCAAGATAGAAAAATACAGGGAAACTCAACGAAAATATGTAGAGGCAAATAAAGAACACTATCGCAAGTTGAAACGCGATCATCAGAAGGCGCACCCTGAACGATATGCTGAAATAGATCGCAGGTGGAAAGAGGAACATCGCGAAGAGATCAACCTAAAAGCCAAAGAACGCCGCCAGAAAGATTTAGACCATTATCGTGAAATTGGCAGAAACTCCTATGAGCGACATGCAGAGGAGCGCCGCAAATATGCATTGGAATATTACAAACGCTTTCCTGAAAAATCTGTCGCTGCAAGCAACCGCCGCCGTGCTTTGAAGTACGCTTCAAAGATTACGCACACTGAAGCAGAGTGGCAAAACTTGAAAACCTTCTACAACTTCAAGTGCCTCTGTTGTGGGAAACAAGAGCCAGAAATTAAACTAACTCGCGACCATGTTCTTCCGCTTACACAAGGCGGTTCTGATTCAATTGATAATGTTCAACCTCTATGTGCTCGTTGCAACAGCAAAAAGAACAACAAGCACATAGATTATCGTTAGGTTTACTCTAAAAAGGTACGCGGATCAGTGACTGTGCCTTTAATCGCGCTTGCGATAGCCGTAATAGGGCTTGCAAGGAAGGTACGCGAACCTTTTCCTTGTCTGCCTTCAAAATTACGATTGCTGGTGGAAACAGCATATTGACCTGCAGGTATCACATCAGAATTCATTGCAATACACGACGAGCAGCCTGCTTCGCGCCATTCCGCGCCTGCTTCTTTGAAGATTTTATCCAAGCCTTCCTGCTCGGCTTGATTCTTAACATCCTGCGAACCAGGGACGACCATCACGCGCGTTGTCGCGGAAACTTTTTTACCCTTCAACATGCCAGCCGCCGCGCGTAAATCTGAAATGCGCGAGTTGGTGCAAGAGCCGATGAAGACCACATCCACTTTTTGACCGAGCAGCGATTGACCAGGTTGAAGTCCCATGTATTTCATGGCTTTTTCAAACGCGGCTTTTTGCGAAGCGTCGCTGAACGATTCCGCAGTCGGAATTCTGTCCGTGATTTTCATACCCATGCCAGGATTTGTCCCGTAGGTAATCATCGGTTCGAGGTCGCTTGCGTTAAGCGTGATGGACTTATCATACGTCGCGCCTTCATCGGTGGGGAGCGCCTTCCACTTGGCGAGGGCTTTGTCCCATTCTTCGCCTTTGGGCGCAAACTCGCGTCCTTTGAGGTATTCAAAAGTGGTTTCATCAGGGGCGATCATACCCGCGCGCGCGCCGCCTTCGATGGACATATTGCAGACGGTCATGCGTTCTTCCATGGTCAACGCGCGAATCGCTTCACCCGTATATTCGAACACGTGACCCGTTCCGCCGCCCACGCCAATTTTCGCGATCAGCGCGAGGATGATGTCCTTTGCGGTAACGCCCTTGCCGAGTTTCCCATCCACGCGGACTTCAAAGGTCTTCGGTTTATTTTGCAGCAGGCATTGACTCGCCAGCACATGTTCCACTTCCGAAGTTCCAATGCCGAAGGCGAGCGCGCCGAACGCGCCGTGCGTGGCGGTGTGACTGTCACCGCACACGATGGTCATGCCTGGCTGGGTGCGACCGAGTTCAGGTCCAATCACGTGGACAATCCCGCGATGGGGACTGGTCATGCCGTGCAGGGTGATTCCAAATTCCGCCGCGTTGGTTTCCATCTGTTTGATTTGCGCCGCCGCCATCGCGTCGGTGATGGGGACGCTGATGGGCGTGGTCGGGATGGAATGATCCATCGTGGCGAGAGTCTTTTCGGGACGGCGGACTTTGAGTCCGCGCTGGCGAAGTCCAGTGAAGGCTTGCGGTGAAGTTACTTCGTGGACGAGATGTAAATCAATGTACAAAACTGCGGGCGCGCCTGCCTGTTCGGTGACAACATGCGAGTCCCAGATTTTTTGAAATAAAGTCTTTGCCATAGGTTCCTTGGGGAAAGTGTCAAGTAGACAAGTAAACAGGTAAACATGTTTCCAAGTCTACTTGCGTACTTGTTTCCATGTTTACTATCTACGCTTGTGTTTCGTTATCTTCTTCCGCGTCGCTTGCTTCAACTTCTTTTGAAGATGATTGCATTTCGCTTAAATTCCAACCGTGCGGGTACATGGGCGCAACAGCGTAATCATCAAACGATTGATAATCATAAGTAGCATGGATTTCATTTTGAGTAGTCATGATAATTTCTCCTTGGTGCAAGTAAATAAGTACACAGGTATACAGGCGCGCATGTTTTACGTGTTTACATGTGTAGTTGTGTACCTTACCCCAACATCACGCCGAAGCGGGCTCGCCTTCAGTCTGCGCGATGATGAGTTTATTCAGCGCGTTGATGTATGCCTTCGCGCTGGCAACGATGATGTCGGTATCCGCGCCGTGACCGCCATATACGCGGGCATATTCCCTTTCGCTTTGCGCGTCCATCGTCATGGCGCTGATTTCGCTTTGCACGCGGACGGTCACTTCGCCAAGCGCGTCAATGCCTTCGGTAATCGCGTGGATGTTGAATTCCAGCAGCGTGCATGGCACATTGACAATCGAGTCAATCGCCTTGTAGGTTGCGTCCACGGGACCTGTGCCGATGGATGAAGTCGTGTGAATCACGCCATCGGGTCCGCGCAGGCGGACACTGGCGGTGGGCATACCGATTGTTCCGCTGGTGACTTGCAGCCCGTTGAGTTGATACACTTCGCGCGGCTGGTAGAACTCATCCGCGATGAGCGCTTCCAAATCCAAATCGGTGATGACCTTCTTGCGGTCAGCCAATTCTTTGAAGCGTGTAAACGCCTTGTCGAGTTCCACGTCATCGAGCGAGTGACCCATCTCCGCGAGGCGCGAGCGCAGCGCGGCGCGTCCCGAATGTTTTCCCATGACCAATTTGGTCTGGTTCACGCCGACATCTTCAGGGCGCATGATTTCGTAAGTGTTCTGGTTCTTCAACATACCGTCTTGATGAATGCCCGCTTCGTGCGCGAAGGCATTCGCGCCGACGATGGCTTTATTCGGCTGCACGACCATACCCGTATAGTTGCTGACCAGTTTGCTAATGCGCGAAAGTTGCGTGGTCTCGATTCCCGTTTCCAATCCAAAGATGGGATGGCGAGTCTTCAACGCCATGACCACTTCTTCGAGCGAGGTGTTGCCCGCGCGCTCGCCGATTCCATTGATGGTCACTTCGGCTTGGCGCGCGCCCGCGCGGATTCCCGCCAGCGCGTTGGCGGTGGCGAGTCCCAAATCATCATGGGTGTGGACAGAGACGGTAATGCCTTCGTGCATTCCTGGCGTGTTTTTCATAATGCCGTCAATGAGTTTATAGAACTCATCGGGCGTGGTGTACCCAACCGTGTCGGGGATGTTGAGCGTGGTCGCGCCCGCTTTGATTGCCTCGCCCAGCACGACATACAAAAATTCAGGCTCGGAGCGTCCCGCGTCCTCGGGCGAAAATTCAATATCGTCGCACAAAGTTTTCGCGTACGCGACCATTTCCGAAACGCGCTGCACCACTTCTTCGGGATCCATCTTCAACTTGTGTTTCATGTGAATCGGCGAAGTGGCAAGGAAGGTGTGAATGCGCGGTTTCTTCGCGCCTTTGACCGCTTCCCAGGCTTTGTCAATATCGTTTTTGTTCGCGCGCGCGAGTCCCGCAATGGTGGGGACTTTCGCTTCGGGGTTGGGCGGGTTGCCGACTTCGTTCGCGATTCTTCTCACCGCTTCGAGATCGTCGGGCGACGCGGCAGGAAAGCCCGCTTCGATGATGTCCACGCCCAACCGCGCGAGATTATGCGCGACCTCGATTTTTTCCGCGGAGGTCATCGTCGCGCCAGGGGATTGTTCTCCATCGCGTAATGTGGTGTCAAA
>DZBA01000142.1 GCA_022729775.1 Anaerolinea thermophila
AGAGCGGGTGATGGGACTCGAACCCACGATATCATGCTTGGGAAGCATGCGTTCTACCACTGAACTACACCCGCTTGACGACCTGAATTATACGCTACGCGGAAAAGGCATGTCAAGTGATGAATATCGCCTGGCAGTTGTCTGTAAGTTACAAAGTTGATATTTTTACGGGCAAAATAAAACTGCCTTCCAGAATAGGGAAGGCAGTTTTATTGCCAATTTTCAGTTAGGCTTCATCTGTTGCTTCAACGATCATATCTTTTAGCAAAATTTCAAGCGCCATGGAATGTCCGCAGCGTTTGTGGGTGAGGAAAAATTCGCAATCGCAGCTAAAAACGCCTTTATTGTACGCGACATGGTGTTCGTTATTATCGCCATGGAAAGTCAGGTCGAATTGATTAAAGAGGAAACGGTGCCTGTCCTCTGCGTAACGTTTTGCTTTTTCCAGTTTGCCGATCAGTCCAAAATCCATTGTGGTAATCTCCTTTTTGAGGGAATATAAAAAAAGACACGCAGGAATAACCGCGTGTCTTTATTGATACAACCGGGACTTGCCATAAAATAAGCGCATAACGACTTTACCTCAATGAAGTGAGTATAGTCCTTTTCAAAATGCAAGTCAATGCGCAAATGTTCGAAGTTTATCAATCGTATGGGAATTGTAGGGTGAAGACAAGACCTCCGAGTTATGCGCGGAGGTCTTGTTGGGTTATTTCGATTTTTTTGTGGAAATTTTCTTGACAGTTTTCTTTGCCGCTGGCGTTTCCGCTGGTTTTATTTTCTTCACGGTCTTCTTTACAACCGCCTTCTTTTCAGGGACGGGCGTCACATTTGCCGATGGCATCTTTTTGACGGTTTTCTTTTTCACAGTTTTTGCTGCGACCAACATGTCATTCTTTTTCTTTACAACTACTTTTTTGGAAGCAGGTTTGGCGGGCGCGGGTTTCTTCTTGACGGCTTTTGCAGGCGCAGTTTTCTTTTCAACGCTTTTTACTTTTGCTAAAGGCTTTTTCGCTGTCGCGCGAACGCTTGACGCGCTGCGCTTTGTACTCTTTGCCTTGCGCTTTGCGCTTTTCTTTTCTTTTGCTTCCTTCTCTTCGTTCTCTACTTTTTGCAATTCCAGCGCGCTGGTGAATTCGTTCCACTTCTCTTGAATGGATGGCACGCCCATGCCATTTAATGTCTCGCAGATGGCTTTCCATTCGCTGTCGCCGACAAAGCGGAAGTCCATAAAGGCGTGGCATTGATACGCGCCAAGTTCAACGTATATGCCCTTTTCCCAAATCTCCTGACAGCAGCGAATGTATTCCAACTGCGTGGCATAATCTTTGAAGATGACATAGCCAACATGCGGCAGCCCCATGCCTTCGGCAAGATTCCGCTGGGTCATGTTGCCTGTTGATTTATCCAAATAGGCGGCGGAGGTTTTAATCCATCCGCGCGTTTCGGCAAATTTATTGTGGTAGATGACCAGCCCGCGCTCTTCTTCAAATCGGTTGGAGTACGCAAAGACATTCTCGTCCACGCTGCCGTTTGCGGCGTAGAAATCATACAGCAGGAAGTTTTCCACGTCTGCAAATACGAAGCGTTTGTGCAGCAGGGGGAAGATGCGCCACTCGTGCGCTTGAATTAATCCCTCGTCGGGAGTTTCTTCCCACTTGGCGCGGCGGAACTCCATCCCATATTTTTCGCTGAACCCTTCCACCTGTCCATGACCGAACATGGGCAGCCCAGGCAAACTGGAAAGCACGGTGGCAATGCCAAAATATTTGTCGCCTTTGCCGAATTGTTCGACGGCGGTTTTCTCATCTGGGTTGTTCATGAAGTTGACATACCGCTTGAGAATCTGCGGGTCAAATTCCAGCGTGTTCTTGATTGCCATGCGGTATTTGGCGTTATCTTCCTCGCGGAGCATGTGCATAAACGCGGAGTTGTAAACGCGGTGCATTCCAAGCGTGCGGACGAAGTATCCTTCCATTAGCCAGAAGGCTTCGGCGAGTAAAAGCGTATCGGGAACTTCTGCCGCGACTCTATCCACCACCTCGCGCCAAAACTCCTGCGGAACTTTTTCATCGAATTCGGGTTTGGTCATGCCGTATTGCGAGCGTGAAGGAATCGCGCCGCCCGCGCCGGGTTCGGGGAACCATAAGCGCTGGACGTGTTTTTTTGCAAGGGTCATTGCGGCGTCGAAGCGGATGACGGGGAAGTTGCGCGCAACGTGTAAGATGACTTGGATGACCGCTTCGCGCACTTCGGGTTTGGTGTAATCGAGCTGCGCAGTGTCGTTCCACGGGAAGGATGTGCCGTCGTTGCCGTGATAGATGTACCGCAAATCCCCGGTTTGCAAATCGCGGCGTTGAAATACAACGGCTGCGTCTGTTTTGTCGTAATAATGATCTTCGAGGTAAATTCCAACGCGCAGGTCATCTGAAAGATTTTCAGAGCGGAAAGAATAGGCGGGGTATGGGGGATAGGATGAAGATAAAAACCAATCGGGATGTTCCGTGACCCAGGTCGAGTCAATGCCCATGTGATTGGGAACCATATCCGCGGAAAGGCGAATCCCACGCTTCCACGCGCGCGCGCGCAGGTTGTTCAGCGCTTCCCATCCGCCGAGGTCGCTGGCGATGTCGTAGGAGTGAAGCGAATATGCTGAGGCAACAGCGTCTTCTTGTCCCATGCGTTGTTTGATGCGCTGTGAGGCGCGGCTGCGTTCCCATAGACCGATGAGCCACAAGCCGGTGAATCCGCGCGTGGCGAGCAAGTCCAGTTCTTCATCGGGGATTTGGTCAAGCGTGGAAATATCGCGCTGGTATTTTTTAGAAAGTTGTCCCAGCCAGACATAGGTGTTTTTTGCAAGCAGGATGAGGCGCGGCATCCAATCTTTATCGGGTGAGTAGCGCTCATATTCTGCATACTCGCTGCCTGAAAAACTCGGGACGTAGGTTTCTGCTTTTGTTGAATCAATCGGTCCGTGTTTGCGGATGGTTTCTTCGCGCAGGTAATCCAGACCGCGCAGGATGCGGGTGGCGAATGTTTCACCGAGCAGGTGTCCCCACTTTTCGATGATATAGCGCAGCTGACCTTCTAGCGAATTTGGCGAGGCTTTGATGGGTGCCATGAGAATTTCTGTCAGTGTTTCGCCCAGATTCGTTTCACCATTGCCAAAACCCGGCTGTTTTGAAAAGAAGTTGAGCAGGTATTGGGTGAATTCCTTGTAAGCAGATTGACTCATGACGACATCGTCAAAGAGGTCTTTATATGTAGAGGTTGCCGGGTTGTTGTTGATGTTATTGACCAGCAGCATTTCTTCGATGGTGGCGCCGCGCACACCGCGCCCAAAGTCGCCAAAGTTGGGGACTTGTGTAGCGAGGTAAACGCCCGCGGACATTTCTCCGCGGAAGACCGACATAGGCGGGAATTCTTCGGTAAACCTGCTAAGTGTCAGGTCATATTTTGAGCCGAGATTGGATTGCAGGTTACCCATTGCACGCGACATGACGCCGGTATACTTTCCGAAGAAGTGTTTGAAGAGAATGTGATACGCTTCATCGAGCAGGGAAAGCGCGTACAGGTCAGTGGCTGATATGTACGTATCAGCGCGGAGTTTTGATATCTGGGTTGCAAAGGCGCGCGCTGTTGCAAGGTCTACAAAAGTGACATGCCCATCCGGGCGGAAGAAATCCAAAGGGAAGCCATATTTCAGGCGGGAGATGCGGGAAGTCAGCATAACAGCAATGATAACCGATTAAACCGTTTTTTCGGGTAAAATTTCCTTTACAACTATGAACACGTCGCTCATTCAGTTCATCCTGATTCTTTTACTTGCCGCGCTGTACTTGCCCGTTGTATTCTTTGCCGTTCAACGGCGGGAAGACGGGCATGGTGTTGCCATCTGGCTTGTCATTCTTTATGCGTTGTTGGGGATGGTCGCCACCATTGTCGAAGCCATCGAACGAAATAGCGGGGGCGGCTTGCAGTTCCAAGGGGCGTATACCTACATTTCATTGACCTTGGTTGCTGTACTGATGTTAACCTTACAGGCGTTTCTAAAACGAGACCAATGGAAGATATGGACAGGGCTGTGGCTGTTTTGGATATTTATGCTTGCGTTGATTTCAGCCAATGTATTCCACCTGCCTGATATTTTGTGGAAAAGTGGAAGTCTTGCGCTTTATCGTGAGCGGGTTGCGCCTGCATGGGCGGTCTTGGGGTGGCTTTTCTTTCTCGTCAGTTTGATTGTTGCCGTTCTTCAGGCAAACAAAGAAACTCAGCAACTGCTCTTTCGTAATCGCTTAAATTATTGGTGGTTTGCAATTGCTTTGGTCTTTGTAAATGATGTTTTGCTTTTTTCAAACCTGATTATTCCGGGACAGCCCATCCGCCTGGGCGCTGTTGTAATGGCTGCCTATATTGTCGGCACGCATTATCTACCCGACTTGCGTGAGATTATGCGGCGCGCGCTTGCATACTTTATTGTGGCATTTATCATCACCGCGTTTTACATATTGGGCTTTCTGTTTCTAGGATACATATTCGGAGAGGACGCCCGCTATAGCCCGCTTGCAGTGGGCGCGTTGATTACTTTGATTGCCGCGCTGTTCTTTGCCCCGCTTTTAGATTGGACATCGCGCGCTTTAAAGGCATGGACAGCCAGCGATCAATATGACCCAAGCCGTACCATTCACCAATACAGTGAAAGCATCAGCAATATTTTGGAGATGGATAAACTGGCAAACGTGGCGGTGGGAATTATTCTCGAAGCCATGCAAATCGAGCGCGGGTTTCTTTTCCTTGTCGATTCTGAGCGCCAGGCAGACGGCGGTAAGATATATAAACTGAGGCTGGCGCGCAGCCCGGAAGAGCGGCAGATGGTCGCTGCTGAGTTGGATGAATCGGGCATCATTGTTTCTCATTTCATACGGGAACAACGCCCGCTGCTTCAATATGACCTTGACCTGCTGCCCGCGTTTCAATCTGCTTTGCCCGCCGAAAAAGAATGGTTCAATCAACTGCAAACCGAAGTGTACATTCCTGTCTTTGCAAAAAAACAGTGGATTGGCTTGCTCGCGTTTGGGAAAAAGTTAAGCGGCAATCGTTTTAGTGAAGAAGATTTAATGACCCTCGGCGCGCACGCCAGCCAAACCGCAGTTGCATTGGAAAATGCGCGTTTGGTGGAAAACCTCATGCGCTTGAATAATGAGCTGCGTCAGGCGCGCCGCGCGTTGGAGAAAAACAACCGCGACCTTGAACGCATTGACCAGGCAAAATCTGATTTCATCAGCATTGCATCACATGAATTGCGCACGCCATTGACCGTCATCAAAGGCTATAGTGAAATGTTGATGGAAGAACCCAGCCTCGATGTGAACTTCAAATTCATGATGCGGAAAATTCACGAAGGCACAATTCGCTTGTACGAAGTCATGGATTCGATGTTTGACATTGCGCAATTGGACGCGCGTTCCTTGCAGCCGCATATTCAGCCTGTGGAACTGGGACTGCTCCTTAAAGAAATTTGCTTTGAACATGCCGACATTGCGAAAGACCGCAAACAGTCGCTGACGATGGAAATGCCCGCGCTGCCGCATGTCAAAGCGGATCAGAATCTGCTGCGCAAATTGTTCCACCACCTCTTGCGGAACGCAATCAAGTTCACCGATAATAACGGCAAAATTACCATTATCGGGCGCTCCATTCCACCGATTGTTGACCTGCCGAATGGCGGCATTGAAATCATCGTCAGTGATACAGGCGTGGGCGTTGACCCGAATTTCCGTGAGATTATTTTCACCAAGTTCTATCAACCCGGCGAATTGGGTAAACACTCCACAAGCAAGACGCGCTTCAAGGGCGGCGGCGCGGGACTTGGGCTTGCGCTCTCGAAAGGCATTGTGGAGGCGCACGGCGGGCGCATTTGGGTTGAAAGCCCCGGCTATGACGAGGTGAACTTCCCCGGCAGCCAATTCCATGTCATTTTGCCGCTGCACAAACTTGATGATGGGGAAGATCGTAAGACAAGCGAGGTTGTGGAATTTAAGATTTAGAGAGCGCGAAGGTATCTTCTCAAAAAAAAAGAAACGTTCCGAAGGTTAAAGTGGCTTAACTTGTTATTCGAGGAAACCTTCGGAACGGTGATATTCCATCCCCAAAATAATGAGAAGATACGCGCGAAGGGCATACATAAAAAGTATGCCCTTCTTTTTTTACTTGCGGATTATTTTCCCCGCAATGATGGTAACAAGCCCAAGCAGCAATAACGTAAATTTGATGGTCGCGCAAATTGTGGCAACCTGTGGGTATGGCGATTCGGCATCGTGCATCAGAATATGCCAGAGCGCGTAATTTTCAACTGTGTCGAATATCGCCGCAAGGAGCGCGCCCCAGCCCATCAGCGCGGCGAGAGATTGATAGGGGAGCGGTTTGTTTTCGCGCGCGAGAATCAATCCCAGGGAGAGCGCAAGCGCGTAAACGGGCATGAAGAGATAATCGAAGCCGAGTCCAAACGCGGCGGCGAGACGCGCGTCCGCATCCCATGAGTTGATGATGCGCTGGGACAAGTCTACATTGCGCGCCATCTCAAAAGACACGATGCCGTTGGGCGCGGCTTCTGTTTTCAGGCGCTGATCCAGCATGTTGAATATGCCGAATATGAAGAGTGTCAGCGCGAAGAAAAAATAAAAAAGCGGTTTGCGCGTATGTTGTGGAAGAAATTCAAATGGATGTTTCATGCGATTCCAATTTTTTTCGATATACGCGATGTCTTTTGTATTCTACGCCATTCAGGTTTTGCAAATCTCCAGACATCTGCCCAGCGGATTCAGCCACTTGTGCCATTTCAACTTTTACTTTTGTCATATCTACTTTTCTCGCGTCTTTGACTTCGAGCAGGGCTTTGCCTATCGCGTAATACAATAGGGCGTTTCCGCCAGCGCCTTGAAACTCAGGCAAAACGCCTACGCCGTTGATGGTGACCCATGTTGTGCGGCGCATTTCCAGCAACAGGTCAATTAACCCAAAAGGGAACAACTTTCCTTTGGAACGCTGCATGGCGGCAGAGACATCGTAGAATGCTGCTATAAAACCAACGACTTCTTCACCGCGCGTGATTAATTTGATAAGGCGATAATCCGCAACGGATAGAAGGTTTTCTGTAACGAGGTCAATCTCATGTTTTGAAAGCGGGTAATATTCCCAGTTTTCTACAAAGGCGCGGTTATAAGTTTTTGCGATTCGGTCTGCCCATAAGCGGAAGTCATTTTTGTCTTTGAAATTTTTAATCTCCAATGACCCGCGCTGCATGACTTTCTCTGTGATGCGCGTAACCCTTTCCGGGATTTCCAATTTATCGGAAGGCAGGTGCGTAGTTACAAAGTCCATTTCTTTTTCAAACCCTTGCGCTTCCACCAGATTGCGATAATAGGCATGGTTATAGTTGAGCATATTCATTGTTTGGCGTTCTTCGTAGCCGAGTATTAAAATGCCATAGCCGTCGAAAACTCCCATGCCTTTTGGTCCAACAATTTGATTTAACCCGCGCGCTTTTGCCCAGTCAAAGACGGCGTTGAATAACGCGGTTGCCGCTTCCATATCGTCTTCACACTCGAAGAAATAAAAATCCGCTTCCTTTTTTTTGTGATATTCGTTGAATGGCTTGTTTTCGATGGCGGCGATGCGCCCGACATCGCGCCCGTCTTTTACCGCGAGGAAGAAATCAACAACTGAGTGTTCGTGGAAGGGATGTTTTTTCCGGTCAAGTTGCATGTACGCGTCAATATTCAGCGGCGGAACCCATTGTTTGTTGCCTGCATAGATTCGGTGCGGTAATTCGATAAACCGACGGACTTGCTTCTTATTTTTTGTATCCACCTTTTCTATGATAACCATGCCAGCCTCCATTTTTTAATACGGTTCTCTACCGTACACGCAAACTCTATTTGTCTGTTTTACCTTCGGAAATTCCAGCGTAACAGGGATGACCTTTGGGTTTTTCCGAGGAAAATGTACGGCGCAAATAATGCGTAAAGTCATCACTCACAAGTTAAGGTTTCAAGTCTCATGTCAAGGGCATTTTCAG
>DZBA01000143.1 GCA_022729775.1 Anaerolinea thermophila
ATATGTTTGTTATCTCCCTGTTTGCAATTCTTGGTTTGGGAATTGGGCTGCTCGCCCTTGCCAGGAATCCAGTTCAAACGCTGGTTGATTTTGTGGTGTATGGCGATGTTGCCTATCACGAAACAATTAACACAGTGGATAGGTCTTGGGTGGCGTTGCAAATCCGCAGCCTGCGTGAGTGGACAATGTACGATATAGATGCGTATACGCTCGCGCGGTGGGCAAATCTATTTCGTTGACACCTCATAAATTACAATCCCATTCAGTTGATATACAATTTTTCCGTCTTTGATATTTGCCCCTATTTCTTTTTCATAGGGACCTAAAAATATCCACCTCGCGGATGTGCTTGTTAGCCAATCGGGTTTCGCTTCTCCCTTGAAAAAATCTGTAACCGCTTGTTTTTTTTCTTCATAGTGTATCGTCTCCATTTTGTGACCGATGTAGACTCGCAAGTGCGCGCGTTGCGCGATGATCTCTCCGCTTTGCGGGTTGCTCAAAACAATGTCATTGGGCTGCGCATGTTCATCCAGCCAGCGGATTGCGTTTTCCATTTCGCGCGGGTAAAACGCTTTGGGCGGAAGGCTTTGCAAGTGCATACTTAACCCAAGAATAAGGTAAAGCGTGGAAATGGATGCAATGGACACATACGCCAACAGGATTTTATTTTTTTTGCGCGGAATGTTTGGCGACATCCGCTCAAGAAATTCGCGCAACCCGATGACAGCTAAAATCGCCAGCGGAATCGTAATCCCTAAAAGGAAGCGGCGCTGAATGGCAACGGGCAGGTACGCGAGCGCAAATCCTCCCAAAACCCAGCCGAGCAGCGCGCCGTGAATTTTTCCGCGCAAACGAATCGCGCGCGTGATTCCAATCACTGCAAAAACCCAAAATGGCGCAAATCCCCAAAAGTAAAATTGAGGCGGCGGCGATAATGTTTGATTTTGAAGCGTAAATTGCCTCCAGATGGGGTCGCGGGTTAGAATCAAAAAATTGTATGCAAGCATGGGCGCTTGCGCTGACGCAATAACCGCCAGCGCGTACATGTTTCTTTTGTTGACGCGCTTTTCTTCCAGCCGTTGAAATATGACCGCGCCCACAAAGGCAAGGTCAATGACGGCAAATGCAATGGGGTTTGTAATTTGACAGGCGACGGCAAGAACGCATATCCATACAAGGCGCGATGTTTTTGGGTCTTCCAAATATTTTAGGAAGATAACCAGCGCGGCGGACATCAGCGTTAACGTGTAAGCAAATGATGGAAAAAGCGAAAGGCTGAAGAATAAATACGCGTCAATTAACCAAAAATCAATGGGAGAGACTGGCTCAAGCGGCGCACCGAGAATGAGTTGCAGCCAGCCAAGTCCCGACCCCAACACAGCAAGCAAAAAAGCCGCGCGCGCATAATTTTTTTCATTGGGAAAAATTTTGAGACATAATCTATAAATAAAATATAAAGCGGAAATTCCAAGAAGCCAGCGCGCGATTTGAAAAGTGAGTTCCGCGTCAAGGTGCAGCCACGCGCCGATATGTCCGAGCAGGATGTAGAACATCCGCAGGAAGGCGGCGGGATGGGATTCATTTGTAAAGCGGAGTTGGTTTTGCCACGCGCCCAACTCCGCAGCGCGCATGGTGGAGATGTGAACAGCATAATCGCTTTGGTCAAAGTAAATTCCGCGAAAGCGCATTTCGTCGTTTTGCGCAGCGTATCCCGCCCAATTGGGAATCGAACTCAGCGCAAGGAGCGCAATTGCCGCAGCCAAAAACCATATCTTATCAGCGCGTTCTTTCATGGCGACTTCCTTTGGTTAGCGGTCTACTCCGCATTTTAGTTTTGCTTTTTCTGTGATGTCGGTAAAGTTGTACGGCAGTTCGAACCACGAGAAGAAAGTTTTATCTTCCAGCAGGGCAAAGTTCCCATTGAGATATGTGTTGAAGGCGGCGCGAAAACTGTTGATAGGCGAAATGGATGGATAGAGCAAGTCGGTCTTTTGTTCGGGGAAGTAATACGCGTTCAAAATGGAGGCGCGTTCCCATGCGCAGCTATTTGGTGTATCGCCTTGCTTGAGCTGCAAATACCCAGGTCCATGGTCGCCTTGGATGATAATCACCGGCGGCGTGGCGGAGTTTTCCAGCAGCGCGTCAATCACTTGCAGAATTTCCTTGTTGATAAATTCGACTTGTCCAATATAACCTTCGAGATACACGCGGTCATTGGATGCGAAGGTCGCGCCGTCTCCCGTGACGTATGGATAGTTTGGGCGCAGGGCTTCTCCTTTGCTTCCCAATAGAAACGGCGGATGCGGAATAATCATGTGCGCGAAGACAAATTTCGGGCTGGGGATTTGGGGCGCGAGCGCGAGGTTTTCCAATCCACCGGTAATGAATTTGCGATGCACGGAATATCCCGCCAGCGGAAAGAAATTTTGCAGCGATTCGCTGAATGATAATTCAGGCTCATATAAGGCGTTGAGCGCGGTTGTGCTGTAAAACCACATTTCGAAAATTTTGGGGCGGATGACAAACGGCGTGACGAATTTATCCGCGTCGTAATATGTAGTAAATGAACTGCCGCTGTCTATCAACACGAATTGATACCCGGCATCTGTCAACAGTCTGCGCGCGCGGCTGTTGCCTGCCATCTCGAATAGCGGCAGTCGGTTGGTGGATGTTTTTCCCGCGAGGTCGGCTGTGTAGTTGATGTATTCCATATTCAGCGCGGATGTGACCGAAAGCGACGTTCTTAAATAATTACTTTGGCTTTCATCGGCGATGTAAAATCCGCGCTTGGCGAGCTCGTCGAGGAAAGGCGTATTGTCGTAATCATAAAGCGCTTGCAAGACATCGC
The DNA here is from genome assembly GCA_022729775.1 of Anaerolinea thermophila. Taxonomy (GTDB): domain Bacteria; phylum Chloroflexota; class Anaerolineae; order Anaerolineales; family Villigracilaceae; genus Villigracilis. The sequence continues at coordinate 2,849 of DZBA01000143.1, forward strand.
CGCGCCCGTACCCATCGAGGATGATGTAATAAATATCGGGCGGATTTTTCGCGGAAAGCGTCTGCGGCGATTCGCCCTGTGCAACATAACTTGACCAGAGTCGCGGCGTATCGTCAAATGCGGTTTGCCAAAATTTTCCAATGTTAAAGATGGGCAATAAAAGCATGAAGACCGCAACGTAGTTGAAGTATTCGACCATAATTCCCCTGCGGCGCGAATTGAGGTACTTTCCCCAAACTTTGCGGTTGCCGAGAATCATCACCGCGAATATGGCAAACGTCAACAGGACGCGATGCCATGATTCATCCAGTCCGTGAGAAAGCGTCCCTTCGATGACGCGGTAGGCAATCTGGGATGCGGAGAAAAAGAAGACCAAAAATCCACTCAAGAAGGCGGCGCGTTCGCGGTCGTTCAAAACTTTTTTCAACAGCGTAAAGAGCAGGTGTGTGATGACCAGCGCGATTAAAATCGGGCGCGCAATTTCTGCGGGCGGCGTTTCTGTCAGGTTGCGGGCGTATAAACCTAGAATGGGATAGAGCGCAAAAAGATACGGATAAAAGATTATATTTTTTTTCATATTATTTTATTTGGTGAAGAGGTAAATTCGCAAGTCGTCCCGTTCTTCTATTTTTTCGAGATTGAAATGCTGAAATAAGTATATCAGGTGCGGATGGTCTTCATATCCAATTTCTTTATATCTATCAATGTGGCGCTGAAAGACAACCAGCCAAACGCGCTGGGCGTTTCGAGACGCTGATTCGATGGAAGGCTGCGCGACGAGATTCAACATCCGCTGGGTGGCGGGTGAAAGCGTGTCTAAATTGCTGCCTGTTGGGTCTGCAATATATTCCTGCGGCAGGTCAGGCGCATAATAAGCGGATGGCAGCCGCGTATTTTTGTTTGCGTGGATAATGACATCGCCATCTTGAAAACTTTCCCGCAGCATTTCAGTCGTCGCTTGGAAGGGCGCGTAAGGAAAACCCGTATATGTAAGGTGCTGGTACATCCCTATCCCAGCCGAGACCAAGACCAGCGCGGATGCAAAATGAAAAACTGCGCGAGGCATTTTTGCGCGGGTTGTCCACGCCAGCCAAATGCAAAACACGGCATGTGACGGCAGCAGCGCGCGTTCGATGTAGATGGGACGCCATTGCGAAACAAGCCAAATCACAAGCGGGGGGAAGAACGCGAAGTACGCCATCCACAGTCCTTTGGCGCGTTCTTGGGATGGGATTTTCGCCCGCAGTGTTTGATAGACAGCCAGCGCGAAGACGAGCGCGGCAAACATGAATCCAATCAGCATTTGATAATTGGAGAGCGGCAGGTGCGGCAGGTACACAAGCAGCATGGTGAAGAATTTTTCCGCGCCGGGTTTTTCGATCCAAAAATTATTTGTGATTTTTGCAAATTGCGCGGGGAGTTGAATCAGCCAGGGGGCGTAGAGTACCAGCGCGGCGAATCCGCTCCACGTCAAGGCGCGAAGCGATTTCCAGTCGCGTTGGAGGAGGGGCATGAGCGCAATGGCTATCAGGTAAAACGCGGACATGTTGTGCGTATATTGCGCGAGCGCGGCGGCTGCTGCGAACAAAATCCACTTCCGCTTGAAAAACGCGTACAAGGCAAGGCATATCCACAGCGTCATAAAAACATACATGCGGATTTCCTGCCCGTAGTGAATTTGAAACGGCAGGATGGCGGCGAGTATCCCGGCAGTCTGCGCGATGGCTGGGTCGAGATGTTCCGCGATTTTGTAAACCAGAAAGACAATCCCCAGCGAAGCAATGATGGACAGTACCCGCGCGGCGATGAGCGAGCTTCCAAATATTTGCATCCATCCCCAAAGCATAAAATAATAAGCGGGCGGATGTTCCTCGGCGGCGGATGAATCCGCGTCGGCGGCAAGCGTGCCGTGAAGAATCGCCGCGGGACCTTGTTCTGCAATCAGCAGTGAAAAGGATTCATCGTACCAAATGGGGCGCGAGGCAATTCCCGCAAGACGGGCGGCGAGCGCAAGCGCAAGTATAAAAATTACTCGCGCGCCGCGATTTTGAAAGAAAGATAGATTAATCATTTTTTTATTCAATTGTGGTAGGATAAGAGCGAATTTCAAAAAAAGGAGTGTTGTTATGTTAGGATTACCACGTGGAACAGAATGGATTGTCATTCTTGTTATTGTCATTCTTTTGTTTGGACCAGGTCGCATTGGTAAGTTGGCAGGCGAACTGGGACGTAGCATCAAATCCTTCCGCGAAGGATTGGGCAACAAAGAAGAAAACGCTGAATCTTCCGAGACGAAGGAAGAGAAAAAATAGAATGAAGGCTCTCTGTGTAAGAGAGCCTTTCTGTTTAATAACTGGTGTTACGCACCGTTCCGACACTTGCACCGCGCTGCGTTGCAGTGCAGGTGAGGTTTCCTCGTAAAACATGGTTAAATTGCGCCAACCTTCGGAACGTTCTGCGTAAGGTCACTTAATAATCCAATTCTTTAATCGCCTTGTTTTTGATGGTCATCTCCAAAAATTTTTCTTGAGCTATCGAAAAAATCGTAAACAGCGCTGACCCAACCGTAATCAAAATAATCGTGCGGAACCCCGCTGCCTTGTCTTGATATTCTCGTTCCGCGCCGATAATGCCACCCGCCAGCACAGCCAAACTGAGTTTGATTAAGTTTTCAACAAACACATTATCCATTGCTTCTCTCCTGTTTCAGTTGAATAAAAACATTAACGTCATTTGTGGGGTGTTTGCACACAAAGCCTTCGCACACATACGCGGTTGCCTTATTCTCGATCATTGTCCGCTTGCGGAGAATCTCCGGCGAACCTTCTGGCGGGGGATAGGAAGACGCGCAAAGAATCGTGCGCGGATTATATCCTGCGCGCGCGGTTTGAATCAGCGCCTCGAAATTTTCCTCGCCAGCGTCGCCGATGATTGCAATCTGTTGAATGTGACCCAGCGCGCTTTCTCCCGCCGATGCCCAGCGCGCAAGTCCCAGCGGATATTTCAAAACCAAGCCGCTGACCATCTTCAAAGACTCTTCCGCAAGGTCTCGGTATTTTCCATTTCCTGTGAACTCTGCCATCTTTAACAACGCTTCGCAAGCCAGCGCATTTCCTGATGGCGTTGCGTTATCCTGCAAATCTTTGGGGCGAATCAACAACGGTTCGCCTTCGTTGGGCGTATCGAAAAATCCGCCTTGCGGGTCGCTGAACATTTCAATCATTTCATCGGTCAACGCCCGCGCGGACTTGAACCACTTCACGTTGAAATCGGTTTGATACAGTTCCAGCAATCCGAGAATCAACGCGGCGTAGTCTTCGAGAAAAACCTCGTTTGTTGTTTTGCCGTCACGCCACGAGCGGCGCAACTTTCCATTGGGGCGCATTTCGTTCAGAAGAAAATCAGTGCAGCGCGTAGCCAGTATGTGGGTTTTGTGGTTATCGAAACCGGTCCGCGCTGCTTCTGCAACTGCCGCCAGCATGAGACCATTCCACGCGGTCAGGATTTTGTCATCCGTTCCGGGGCGGATTCGTTTTGCGCGCGCGGACAATAACTTTAGATGAGATTCTCTCAGTTTCGCGGGAATCGAATCAACTTCAAGGTTGAATTTCGCGGCAAGGGCGGCATCATCCATTGCGCGTTGTAAAACAGTTTTGCCTTCCCAATTTCCACCTGCGGTGATTCCATAAGCGCTTTCAAATAATTCACTATTCTCTGGCAACTGCTCTCTAATTTCTTCGAGAGTCCAAACATAGAACTTTCCTTCTTCGTGTTCTGAATCTGCGTCGAGCGAAGAATAAAATCCGCCTTGCGGGTGAGTCATCTCGCGCGTGATGAATTCAAGCGTTTCTTCGACAATGCGTTTGAAAGCAGGGTCTTGGTTGATTTGCCATACATGGAGGTAAGCGCGGAGGAGCAGCGCGTTATCGTAAAGCATTTTCTCGAAGTGCGGCACGCGCCAAAAATTATCGGTGCTGTAACGCGAGAAGCCACCGCCGACTACATCATACATGCCGCCGCGTGACTTGGCGTGCAGGGCGTGGACTGCGGCTTGAGTACCAGATCTGACGGTTTTTTGGAAACCGGTCTGGTCTTTGTCGTGAGCCAGTAAAAATTCAATCACCATCGGCTGTGGAAACTTTGGCGCGGCGCCCCAGCCGCCGTAGCCCCAATCATAGGATTCGATAAGAGCATCCGCGATGGCTTGATAATGTTCTTGGGTCAGCAATTCGTTCTTTGTGTGCGCGTGGAAATTCTGGATGTGGTCTAGCACGCGCTTGCCTACGTTTTCAATTTCATCGCGGTCATTTTTCCACGCATTCGCCAGCCCGGAAAGAATCTCCATGAATGACGGCATGTTGTATCTGCGCGCAGGTGGAAAATAAGTGCCGGCATAAAACGGTTTGAGGTCGGGCGCAAGGAAGACCGACATGGGCCATCCGCCGGAGCCGGTCATGGCGACAGTGACTTGCATGTAAACCGTGTCGAGGTCGGGGCGTTCTTCGCGGTCTACTTTGATGTTTACGAAATGCGCGTTCATGAATGCGGCGGTTTCGGGGTTTTCAAATGATTCCGCGCTCATGACGTGACACCAGTGACAAGCTGCATAACCAATGGAGAGGAAGATTGGCTTGTTTTCTTCCTTCGCTTTGTTTAAGGCTTCTTCGCCCCAGGGGAACCAATCCACAGGGTTGTTGACGTGTTGAAGCAAATACGGGGAGTTTTCGTTAAGTAGATGATTGGGCATGGGTAACCTGTAAAATGAATGAAGTCGGTTTCCAGAATTATAGCCCAAGGAGGTAAAAATCATGTCCCGTCGGGTCATTGAAGTTGAGCGGACGATTCGTCACGTAAGCATACCTGTTCCACGCCTGCGGGTTGGACGGGTCGAGGATTATGGTATCGGGTTGGATAAACTGCATTATGCAAGAAAAATTTGGCGAAAAATGCCAGATTAAAAGCAATATCAGTTCTTGTTAAAGTTCGAGAAACTCTAATATCAAGTTATCAAGTATGCAATAATTATAGATATTAATAAGCCAATGCTAAAAATGACACGCGGAATCCATACGTAAAGTGGATGTTCAATTACTATCCATATCTCTTTTAGCGAAGGAATGGATATTTCTACTTTAGCCCCTTTGCCAAATTTTATAAAGTTAATAAACGATGTCGAAAAAAACCAAACCCACATATTTAATGCCAGCATCAATAAAATTATTA
>DZBA01000144.1 GCA_022729775.1 Anaerolinea thermophila
CGTCCCTACAACGCCTTTCGGCTTGCGCTGAATCTGATCAAGCGCGAAGATGTGGAAGTCAAGGTCTTTCTCACCGCCGACGCGGTTGCCTGCGCGCGCAAAGGTCAAAAAACGCCCGATGGCTATTACAACATCGAGCGCATGGTTAAATCTGTGACAAAACGCGGCAAGGTCGCCACCTGAGGTTCGTGTTCAGAAGCTCGCGGGTTCGAGCTTGCCGATTACACAGAAGGGGTAACAATGGGCAACATGGATTTGCTCGGCGATTGGACGCTTGAAGCGGATAAAGTGATTGTGTATTGAGTAAAACAAGTGACAGTCACTTTATAAGTGACTGTCACATCACGCGCCCATCTACCCCATACCACCCAACATCCCAATTGCGTTTTGAATTCTTTGCAGGCATTTTTCCCTGCCGATGATTTCCATAGATTCAAATAACGGCGGGCTGACCTTTTGCCCCGTAATCGCTACGCGCAAGATGCCGAAAATCTGGTTGATGTTCAATCCGCTGGATTCGACATACGCGCGCATGGGCGGCTCTGCGGCGGCGTGACTCATCTCTGCCAGCGCAGAGAGAATCTCATACGACTTGCGCAGGATTTCAGCGGACTGTTTCGCATCCAATCCCTTTGCGATTAATTCTTCGGGCAGCGGGGAAACCTCGTCCTTGAAAAAGAATCCGCCAAACGAGACGCAATCATCAAGCGTGGTCAACCTCTCGCGGATGAGCGGAATGATTTTTAGCAGGACGTCATCATCCACGCCCAAACCCTCGCGGATAAAGTAAGGCTTGAGACGCGAAGCAAGGTCAGGCGCGGACATCAAGCGGATATGCGTCGCGTTGAAGTGATCCAATTTCTGGAAGTTGATCGCGGCGGGCGACGGAGTCAAACTGTCAATACTGAACCGCTCGATCATTTGCGCGACGGTCATCACGTCATCTTCCGCAACGCCCCACCCCATCAACGCCGACCAGTTCAGCACGCCTTCGGGGGTAAAACCGAGTTCTTGCATATCCTTGATAAAAATGGAATAGCCATCCTTCATCGCGGCGGCGGCTTCGCGCTTGCTCATCTTCCCCTTGCCGCTTGGCTTGAGAAACACAGAAAGGTGAATCCACTGCGGCTCATCCCAGCCAAAGGCGCGGACAATGTTCACATGCAGCGGAAATGTGCCGAGCCATTCCGAGCCGCGCAAAACATGGGTGATTTGCATTTCGTGGTCGTCCACAATCGCGGCGAGATGATAGGTTGGCAAGCCATCAGTCTTTAAGATAACCTGGTCATTGAGTTGTTTGTTTTCGGTTGTGATGTCGCCGCGCAGGTGGTCATGCGCTACAGTCACGCCCTCTTGCGGCATTTTGAATCGGACGGTGTACGCTTCGCCGTTTGCGATTCTGCGCGCGGCTTCATCGGGAGAAAGCTTTCGACAAGTCCCGTCATAATGCGGGTTTTCCTTGCGCTTCATTTGTTCCTGTCGCACTTTGTCCAAATGTTCGGGCGTGCAAAAACAAGGATACGCGTGTCCCTTGTCAATCAAAATTTTTGCGTGATGCTGATAAATTTCGCGGCGTTCTGTCTGGCGATACGGACCGTAACTTCCGCCGACATCGGGACCTTCATCATATTCAAGTCCGAGCCAGCGCAAACCGTCCATAATTTCCTGCTCTGCGCCGGGGACGGTGCGTTTGAGGTCTGTATCTTCGATGCGCAGGATAAACTGTCCGCCGGTCTTTTTGGCGAGCAAATAATCATACAGGGCGACTCGCGCCGTGCCGAGATGCATGTGACCCGTCGGCGATGGGGCAATGCGTGTGCGTGCAGGGATAGTAGACAATGAAAGACTCCTTGATGAAGGGTAAAGGTTGAAGGTTAAAGGTTAAAGGTTGGAGGTTACGCAATACGTGGTGATTAAAATTCCATATTTTTATGCCGCATGGCAACCGATTCCACCAATCCCATGCCGAGCATGAGCGCGGTCAAACCGCTGCCGCCATAGCTGACAAAGGGAAGCGGCAAACCAGATACAGGCAGGATGTTCAAATTCATGCCGATATTCACCAGGGCTTGGAAGAAAATCAAAGTTCCCATGCCATAGGCGATCATTGACCCGGCGACATCGCGCGATTTTTGGGCAATGCGCAGGCAGCGCCAGACAACGACTGCAATCGTTATGATGATGGCGATTCCGCCAATCGTTCCAAACTCTTCGGAGCTTGCGGCAAAAATAAAATCGGTGTGGCGGACTTTAAGAAAGCGCAGTTGCGTCTGCGAGCCGTGACCATATCCCTGACCGAATACGCCGCCCGCCCCCACCGCAATCAACGCCTGCTGAACGTTATAGCGGTTGCCATAAGTATCGTTTGGGTCTGGAACGACAAAGTTTACAATGCGCTCCTGTTGATAAGCCTGTAGGAATGGAATGCGAATCCCCGCGACAGAAAGCGCGATGACCGAGACCAAAATCAGCGCTCCCGCCGAAACAGCAATCACCACATGCTTGACCTGAATCCCATTGATCCACAGCATGACAGCCAGAATGACCGAAAGCACCATCACATTACTCAAATTCGGCTGGAGCAGAATCATTACGATAATGCCCGAAGCCCAAAGAATCGCGCCCGCGACCCAGCGCAAATCACGCGGCTGGTTTTGCGCCGCCTCGAAATAACGCGCAAGGATAATAATGGCGATGATCTTCGCAAACTCTGTCGGCTGTAGGAACAATACGCCCACCTGAAACCAACGCTGCGCGCCAAATGCAACCTGACCCAAGCCGGTCAACGTCACCAAAAAAACCATAATGACAAGATACATCGGGCGATACAACGCCAGCCAATAGCGATAATCAATGGACGCCACCGTGAAGATGACAATAATGCCAAGAATTGCAAAATAGACCTGGCGCGTCACAAGCGGCAGCAGCACTTCATTCCCCGCAATGGCAGAGCGAATCATCGCTGTCCCAAACGCAGAGGCAAGCACAATTGCGCCCAACAAAAGGAAATCGAAATTACGCCATGAAAGACCGCGAGGCATTGTTAGTCTAGTAGTCGAGTGGTCGAAACGCGCAGGTTATTGGCGCGTCACAGCCCGCAGGGGAATATCAGCAACGAGGCGTTGTTCCCTGCCTTCCCGTTCCAATTCGATTCGTACCGCGTCGGGGTCAATATCAATATAATTCGAGATTGCCTTTATCAAATCATTCTTCAATGATTCCAGTTGCGCCGGGGTGAGGTCGGTGCGGTCATGCACTAAAACCAATTGCAACCGTTCCTTTGCGCTGGTCGCGCTGCGTTTACGTGAGAAGAATCCCATATATCACTTCCTCCCGGTCAATCGTTGAATTGCGCCCCATAAACCGCCCTGCTGTTCAAGTTCCATGAAAGGCACATCCTGACCTTGAATACGTTTGGCGATGTTGCGAAAAGCCTGACCCGCGCGGCTCTTTACATCGGTGACAACGGGCGCGCCGCGATTCGAACCGATGATGACGTTCTCGTCTTCGGGGACAACGCCAATGAGATGAATCCCCAACAAATCCAACACATCTTCGGCGGAAAGCATGTCGTTATTTCTAACCAATATAGGATTCAAGCGATTGAGGATTAATGACGGGCTGCCTTTTTCTTCCGCTTCGAGAATGCCCACCACGCGGTCAGCGTCACGAACTGCGCTTACCTCCGGGTTGGTCACAACCAGCACGCGATCCGCTGCCGCAATCGCGTTGCGGAATCCGCGCTCGATGCCGGCAGGAGAATCAATGACAACAAAATCCACTTCCCCGCGCAGGTCATTGCACAAGCGAATCATATCCGAAGGCGAAACCGCGTTCTTATCACGGGTTTGCGCGGCAGGAATTAAATAAAGGTCGGGATAATGTTTATCGCGAATCATCGCCTGCTTTAATTTGCAGCGACCTTCAATGACGTCCACAATATCATATACAATGCGATTTTCAAGTCCGAGAATCACGTCGAGATTTCGCAAGCCAATATCGCCGTCAATGCACACGACTTTTTTCCCATCCATTGCAATTGCAGTGGCTAGGTTCGCAACGGCGGTGGTCTTACCCACGCCGCCTTTTCCAGAGGTAACGGTAATCACTTGAGCGGTCATATTCATTCCTAAAATTAGATTGCCGCCTGATGTCCTTCACGACACAAGGCGAAGATTAACCCGGAAGCCAGAGTTCTGATTGTAACGTCCCTTCGTTATTGATGCTGGCGACTTCTGGTTTTGGATTCTTTTGGGGCTTGAGCATCGCGGACACTTGATCGGCAATGCGAATTTGCGTCGCGGAAAGGTCGAGCGCGCAAATCGTCATGGAGCGGTCACCGGCTGCGCCCGCGTGCAGCATTCCGCGCACGCGCCCCCACACAATGACATGCCCGCCCGCCACCACCTCCGCGCCCGCGTTGACATCTCCCATCACGACGATGTGTCCCGGATATTCGACGCGCTGACCGGAGCGAATGGTCTTGTTAACGAACAACGCCATATCTTCAGCCACCGCAATTGGATGCCTTTGCTCTTCGGGTCGCGGCTTGGAAATGCGCGTCGCCAGTCCCAGCAATTGCGCAGTTTGCTCTGTGACCTGCGACTCGCTGACCACAGCCCACAACGAAACGCCGCGCTCCGAGAGTCGGTCACGAATTTCAACGAGGTCGTTCACCTTCAATACCTGCGTGCCGACATCCATTGCCAGACGCGCGCCTTGAAAAAAAGCAGGGCGGTCATTAATGTAAGTCAGCAGCGAAGCGGATTGGTCTTGCCACGCTGCTTCTGCAAACGTGGCAAGCAATCCGTCACGGATGCCTTTAATGTGTACGAGAGAAGTTTGCTGTTCCATAAGCCGAATGGCTTGGATTATACCTGAGGCTTATGCAAAGTGAATAAATGTTTTGAGGACGCAATATTATTGCCCCGCCGCCGCTTCCCCCTGCGCCGCAATGTCAATTGCCTTGAGCTCGAAATAAGCCTGAATTACGCGCGAGACAATCGGCGCAGCAACGCTCGCCCCTTCGCCGCCATGATAGGCAAACGCAACGACAATGATTTCCGGGTCTTCGTATGGCGCGTAGGATAACGTCCACGAGTGAGTGGGCCACTTGCCAAAGTCACATTGATTCGCTGCGCGCGCCACATCATCGCAATATTCCGCCGTGCCAGTCTTGCCAGCCACCGCAATGGGAAAGCCCTGATACACATCGTACAACGTGCCAAACGACGGGTCAGTGACCGCAAGGCGCGTGCCGGTACGCACCGCTTCAACAGATTCGGGTTTGATGGTTTTCAATTCGTTCTCATCCAGACTGCAATAGCCATCGCCGCAGGAATAACTTTTAATAATGGGCGTTTCGGTCACATCCCATTTCATATTGGGGATGAAAGGTGAAATCTGGTAGCTGCCCGGCTGTGGTGTATTCAATGCCTGAAAATTTTCAGGGTCAAACCACACGCCCAGCGCTTTTCCATCCCCATCGGTCACCTGGCGAATAATGGTGGGCTGCATCAACTTTCCCCGGTTGGCAATGGTCGCGCCAGACATAAGAATTTGCAGCGGCGTGGCAAGCACATACCCCTGTCCCACGCTGGCGATGTAGGTATCTCCCGTTGACCAGTTCTCGCCGGTGGAAATACGCTTCCACTGCGGGGTGGGAATCAATCCATCCGCTTCGCCTTGCAGTTGAATTCCGGAACGCTGGTCATACCCAAGCGCGCGGGCATATTCGCGCAGGCGCTCAATACCAAGTCCCTGCTCGATTTCATCTTCATATCCGCCGCCTAATTTATAAAAACATACGTTACTCGAATAAGCAATGCACTGGTAAAAGTAAATGGGACCAAAGCCTTCGGGCTTCTTCTCGTAAATGTGATCCACGAAGGGGCGCGTATTAAGTCCCGTACATTCATCATTAGGGTTGAATTTTTCACACAACAACAACTGACCGGGCGCGTCCACAATCGTGGATGTAGTCACAATGCCTTCGTTAATTGCGCCTGTCGCTGTCGAAAGTTTGAACACCGAACCGGGCGGAAACTCTGCTGAAATGGCGTTATTCAATAACGGGTGGCGCGGGTCTTGACTCAATTGCTCATAATAGTACGCGGGAATGAGACGCGCGAGTCGGTTGTTCTCATAAGATGGGTAAGAAACCATCGCCAGAATTTCACCCGTCTTCGGATTCATCGCAATCACCACCCCGCTCGAAATACGAATCGTGCCGAAATACGTATTCCAAAAATTGATTTCCTGTAATAGCGATGCCTCTGCAATGGCTTGCAGGCGCGTATCAATGGTCAGGTAAACATTATTACCGGGGGAAGATGGAATGGGCGGCTCTAAATTGCGAAGTTCCTGACCTGCCACATCAATTTGCACAATGCGCTTGCCATTCTTCCCGGCAAGAATATCCTGCATGGAATCTTCAACACCCGCGTAACCGATGCGGTCACGGTTTGGGATAAACCCCAGCGCGCGGAATTCATCTTCGCGCGCCGCGGAAATTGGTCCAAGAAAGCCCACGATGGCAGCGGTCAACGAGCCAGTGGGATAGTCGCGCACAGGCTCAATTTCCACCGTCACGCCGGGCCAATCCATTGATTTTTCCTCGACCACGCGCGCAATGTCTGATGACACATTGCACTTAATTTTTACCGGGGTATACGGGGCAATCGAATCCTGCAAGACAACAAGCTGGGTAATCCCCGGTCCCGGCACACAGGGACCGTAAAGTTTGGCTTCTTCGAGCAAGTTCTCATCATCTTCGCGCCCGCCGATGGGGACATCGAGCAATTCAGAAAGCTCGCGGTAAATACGCTGCGTGTCAGAATCATCATCGGGCAGGTTTGCGGGGGTAATCACCACATTATAGGACGCTACGTTACGCGCAAGAATATATCCGTTGCGGTCATAGATAATTCCGCGCGGGGCAGGCACGCTAACCTCGTTTGTATAATTATCAACAGCCCGAATCATCCATTGCGGACCTTCGATAACCTGAAGGTTAATCATCCTTACAAGCAAGGTTGAAAACGCAACAGCAATAATCACGTAAACAATAGCCAGCCGCCATGTTTCAAAGCGCGCCGGACGCGGTGTGGAAGTGGAACTCATTAATACTCCTCAGGCGGATAAACCCACATTGAGAGATCATGCATAAAATTATAGATTGGGATGGAGAACAACATATTGAGCAGCAAACTCGGCAAAGTCACAGCCCCTAGGACATCGCCAAACTCCAGCGATGTGCCTAATAAACGCAGCATCGCAAAAGACGCCCCATGAATCAATAAAGTACCGGCAAAGGTCACGCTGAACATGGCAAGCAAAGGCGCATGCCAAACCCGTCTTTGTAGAATTTGCGCAATCAAAATAACGCTCAAATAACCGAACACAAAAACCAGCCAGGGCATTTTGGAAACGAAACCAAATATGATACATCCCAACACCGCCCAATGCCACGCCGATTTTACATTTTCCTGCAATGCCCAACCGGCAAGCGTTAACAGCAATAAATCGGCATAGCCGGAAATCAATCGAATCTGGCTGACCACCGAAGATTGAATGATAAGAACCAATATCAGCACGGGAAAAGCAATTAAGTTACGCATTACGGCACAAGCGGAGAAATATCCACCGGGCGAAAGTTGGTGATAACCAAAACAATCTCGAGGCGCGAAAAATCCACAGCAGGCTGGACAGTCGTTTGCTGGAACAATTCAAATTGAAGGGTGCGCAAGGTGACCACTTGTCCGATAATCAAATCCGGAGGATACCCGCCCCCCAGTCCCGAAGTCAAAATAAGGTCGCCAGCCTGAACGCTTGCGTCTTGTGAAATAAAATCAAGGGACACATCCCCCGTCACTGAGCCAAAGAGCATGGCTTCGGTTTCTGCATTTTGCAAATAAACATTGACAGCAGAATTGGGGTCAGTCACCAACTGCACGCGCGCCGCATCTGCAATGACGGCATCCACCCGCCCCACCAAACCTTGATTGGTCACAACCGGCATCCCGCGACGGATATCGTCGTTCGAGCCGCGATTGATGAT
>DZBA01000145.1 GCA_022729775.1 Anaerolinea thermophila
CGGATCGCCTGCATTTCCGCTTCGACTTCCGCATATTTCTTTTTGCCGATGGTAAGCCCCGCGACCATTGCCACAAGCCCCGCGCCCATTGCGCCCGCGTACGCACCCGCAGAACCTCCGCCGGGAGCGGGAGTCGGCGCAGCGAGTTCTTCGATAAATGACGATTGACCATTGATCGTTGACGATGGCGCATGATCTATGGTCTGTTGTCCATTGTCTGAGGCAAACAGCCGCGATTCTAAAATCTGCTCTTTATCAAATTGGTCAAGTTGGGTGTACCACACCGCCGCGTCAATCAATGCTTCCTGCGGAATTAATCCCACCAGCTCGCTGTGATGAATTCCCACGCCGTAACGCTGCGCTTCGCGGCGGATGAATTCCACAACGCGGGCGATGGGCGTATCATGGAAGTTTGTCAAGTTCATCGAGATTTGCGCGCGACCATCCACGAGCAATCCGAGTCCTTTGACATAGCGCAATCCGCCGCTCGAATGTCGAATGGCTTTGGCAATTTTCTTGGCGATGTCCACATCATCAGTGGTGAGATAGACGTTGAACGCGACCAGTGGATTTCTCGCGCCGATGACAGTTGCGCCCGCTTTGGGCATTTTGCTGGGACCGTAATCGGGCTTGCGACTCGGCTCGGTTTCAATTTCAGATTTGATTCCCTCATATTGTCCCCGGCGGATATTTTCCAAATTCGCGCGTTCGGGACGGGTCGCGGCAGACTCATATAAATAGACAGGGATTTTAAGTTCGCCGCCCACGCGCTCACCGAGTCGCTTTGCGATGGCAATACATTCATCCATCGTCGCGCCGCTGAGCGGGACAAAAGGACAAACATCCGTCGCGCCCATGCGTGGATGCGCGCCGGTGTGCGCGTCCATGTCAATCAGTTCGGACGCTTTCTTAATGGCGCGAAAGGCTGCCTCTTCCACACCGGCGGGACTGCCAGCAAAGGTCAACACGGTGCGGTTATGGTCAAGGTCAGAGGAACGGTCAAGCATTTTTACCGCGCTGACCGATTCGATGGCGGCGACGATTTGGTCTATAACGTCGGGGCGTCGCGCTTCAGAGAAATTAGGGATACATTCAATTAGTTTGGTCATATTGTCTCGTGGTTGGTTGGTCGAATAGTTTGATGGTTTGGTAGTCAAGTAGCCCCAAATGATTTTGGAGGGCGTATCAAGACATAATTGGGTTAGTTCAATTATAAGTGAGAATTTTTATCCAACGGGTTTACAATATCTCAAAATAAAATTATCCATTGGGAGCATAACCAAATGAACGAAATTGACCTGCAACATCTTCAAACCGCCATTCAAATCGCGCAGCGCGCGCGGGAGCATGGCAATCATCCCTTTGGCGCGCTGTTAGTGGACGAGAACAACCAAGTCATTTTGGAAGCGGAAAATACAGTCGTTACAGGAAGTGACTGCACAGGTCACGCCGAGACAAATCTCATGCGGCTTGCCACTCAAAAGTTTTCCGCGGAACAACTGGCGAAATGTACGCTCTACACCAGCACCGAGCCGTGCGCCATGTGCGCGGGCGCAATCCATTGGGGAAATGTCCGCCGCGTGGTTTTTGCATTAAGCGAAGTGGATTTATACGCGATTGTCGGTCCATCACCGGAGCATTTACTACTTCCCTGCCGTGATGTGTTTGCGCGCACCCAGCGACGGGTCGAAGTGGAAGGTCCCGCGCCAACTCTCGATATAGAAGCGCGCGCGGTTCATGCAGGCTTTTGGTAATCGCAAAACGTAATATTAAAGAAGGGGAAAAATGTCAGTAACATTAGGATAATTTGGTACTGGAAAGCAAATCACGCATTGGGTACTATATAAGATAATGCTTGATTTTCTGCCCTGCATCCCGCTTTTCCGCGACCTTGAATCTGAACAGGTGGAACTGCTCAAACCGCTCTTCGAGTACTTCACATGCCCGGCTGAGACAATGATTTTTGAGCAAGGCGCTGTTGCCAGTTACATCTACCTGCTGATGAAAGGAGAGGTTGCCATTCGGTACAAACCGTACGACGGTCCGCCGCTGGTGTTGACGCGCCTGCGCACTGGAGATGTATTTGGCTGGTCGTCATTGATTGGGAGCAAATATTACACATCGAGCGGTATAAGCGAAACGCACGTGGAAGCAATACGAATCCGCGGCTTGCATCTCATCAATCTGGTTCGGAACAATCCCGAAACCGGCAGAATCATTCTGGATCGCCTGGCGTATTCCGTTTCTCCGCGCTGGAAAAACGCGCATGAACAAGTTGAACTCTTGTTCAATTCACATAGGGCTAAATAGTTGTTAGGAGGCGTTTTATGACACAAGATACTGAAAGCCAGTTACGCACATTGATTGAAAAAATCAGCGCGTACATCGAGCAGTTTCACGGTGGAAACGTCGAATTCGTTTCCTTCGAAGAGGATACCGTCAAGGTGAGACTTGGCGGCGCGTGCTTGAACTGCCCCCTGCTGCCCTCCACCCTGCATGGCTGGGTGGAAGGAACAATACATCAATTCTTTCCAAATGTAAAAGTGGTGGAAGAAAAATAACGCAATACATCCCCGTCAACGCGGGGATGTATTCTTAAAAAGCGCGCTTGCTAAAACGGATTTTCCACCAATTGCACAGCCCCATCTTCACGTTCCATAATCCAATATTCGGTCAAGTTTGGATATGTAGTTTGGTCGCGCAGCCACCAACGCCCATCTTCATAGCGATACACATAGGCAGCATCTGCAAGACCTACGGCATGTAAAAGCCACCAGCCTTCAAGCGGCAGGGGACGAACTTCGAGAAAAGAATATTCTTCATTCATAGATCAGCGCCACCATTCAACCTTAACTTTACAGTAAAGGTTGTTCCTTTATTTAATTCACTACTCACCGAAATTTTTCCACCCAACTCATCCACAATGGATTTGACGATATACAAACCAATGCCGCTGCCGGGGATTTCTGCAACGGTGACATTCTTTGCGCGGTAGAAACGCTCGAAAAGATGAGGGATCGCATCGGGCGGGATTCCAAGCCCGTGATCGGTAATGGAAATACCCGCATCACGCGCGCCTTTGCTCACGCGCACTTCCACTGTCCTGCCATCCGGCGAAAACTTCACCGCGTTATTGATTAAGTTGATAAACACCTGCGAAAGCCCGCTTTTATCCGCAAGCAGGATGAGCGAAGTATCAATGGACTCAAGCGTAATCGAAACATTACGTTTGGTTGCAATAACCTTCACCGCCAAAATCGCCTCCTTCAAAATCGGCATTACATCCAATGGAACAGCGTCGAGTTTCATGCGCCCGCTTTCCAAACGTCCCGCAAGCAGCAATTGGTTGATGAGGTCTTTCTGGCGGTTTAATTCGCCCATCAACACAGACCAATATTCATCCATTTCGTCTTTTGTCCCGCCTTGCTGCAATAACTCCGCCATCATAATTGCGGAAGTCAACGGCGTGCGGAGTTCATGCGACGCGCGATTGATGAAGTCCGATTTCATTTGATCCAGCCGCGCCTGTTCGGTGATGTCGCGCACGGTAATCAACGCCTCTTCCGCGCTGATGGGATGCAGCCGCGCTTCGAATGTCTGCTCGTGATTCGGAAGGCTAAAACCGTATACCCAATGCGAGGAAAGAAAGGCGTCACGGTTTTCGGTTTCTAAAATCATCTTGACCACATCGGGGGGCCAGACATCTTGAAGTTTTTTCCCAATCATAGATTCGCGCGGCATATACAGCGGATGGTTTGAATTCGCGTTGTAATCAAGGATGCGCCCGTTCAAGTCTGCGCGCAGGAGCAAGTCCGGAAGCGCGTCTACGATGATGCGGTAACGCGCCTCGTTAATGCTGATGGTTTTTTCGTAGCGCAATCTTTCGAGCGCGGCGCCAATCAGGTTTGCGGTTGTTTGAATCGTGTCGAATTCGTTTGCGAGCCATGAAAGCTCATTCTCTTTATCGAAAAGCACAAGATATCCCCATGACCCCATGACACCCTGCATCGGGATCGCAAGGATGGAGACCAGCGGCACGTCTTCGTCATTTAACTTTACGCCAGTCACAGAAAAAACGCGCGTGGGGCTATCTACAATCGCATCCAAAAATGGATATAACGCGGCTTGGATATCAAACGTCTTCAAATCCGGAATTGTCCACTGATACAACACTTTCATCGTCGGCATGTGAATATTGAACAGCGCGCACGAGAAAACATCCACCGCATAGGCAAGCGATTCCAAAACATCGGGAATGGTCAATTCGATATCAGGGTTACGAAAAAGCAGCGCGGTTGCTTCGCCAATCACAGAAAGGGCGCGCACATGGCGCTTGAAAATCACCTCAGACAGTTTGCGGTCTGAAATATCACGCGCCAGCATTTGAATATAAGCGGGCGCGTCCATTTCAGTATGCACCACCGAAATACTCAACTCAACGGGCAACAGGCTGCCATTTTTTTTCTTTAAGGTTGATTCAGAAATGCCTACATATTTATCGAGCAGCGCTTCATGCTCATCAACGCTGTCAAGCATCACAACATCCCTGACAGAGATGCCGGATATTTCGTGTTCTTCGTATCCCAACAAATGCAGCGCCCAATGATTGGCTGTGATGAACTTGAAATCCAAGCCAATGATAAAGACGCACTCCCCAATTTGCTCGAACAAAGCGCGGTAATCGAGATTCGTCCCCAGCCGATTCTTGCCGTTGACCTGTGTTTTAACAGCAATGGAAAAGCGACTTAAGGAAGTCATTTTCTTATCCATAAGAGACATCTTCCGGGCGCAGGTCAGGAAGTATCGCCTGCACGCAGCATCCATTTTCTGAATCCAGAATTTTTACGCTGCCGCCCAAAGTAGAGAACACCGCGCGCGCAATGGTCAACCCAACGCCGAGTCCCTGGTATTCGCGCGCATCCCCCTGGCTAACCTGAAAGAATCGCTCAAATACCTTCTCGCGCAAATCAAGCGGAATCCCCAAGCCTTCATCTTGAATGGTGATGATTGCGCCGCCATTTTCTCCCGCGTGGACAATTAACCCGACTTTTGCATTTTGTGGGCTGAAGCGGAACGCGTTATCCATCAAGTGAACAAGCGACTGTACAAATTCGCGGCGCGGAGCCTGAATCACCCCGCCTGTTGTAATGTCGTGGATGAAATTCAATCCCTTCGACGCGTAACGCGCCAGCCTTCTTTTGATAGGCGACAAAATATGATTTTCATGGTCAATCATTTGGCGCACAGTATTCAACCTGTTTTGGTCAATATCGCCCAACAAAATAATGTCCGCAATCAGCGATTCAAGCCGGTCCGCACTCGAATGCGCAATACGGATGAAATCGGTTTGTTCTTCCGGCGTTGAAAATTTATTGTTAACCACCATATCGAGCGACATCATCACGTTGCCAAGCGGCGTGCGCAGTTCATGGCTGAAGTTTTGCAAAACCTCCTTGCGGAGTTTTTCCATTTCCTCCTGGGCTGCCTGCTTCACCTGCTCGCGCCCGCGTTCTTGTTCGGTGCGGACGCGCCTCAGCATTGCTTCGATACGCGCAATCAATTCCTCCGGCGCAAATGGCTTGGTGACGTAATCATCCGCGCCGCTGCGAATTCCCATGATGCGGTCTTCGTTGGCAGCGCGCGCGGTCAGGAAAATGAAAGGGATGATCGCCAGTTGCGGGTCTTCGCTCATCTGCATTTTCATTTCCAAACCGCCCATGCCGGGCATCATCATGTCTGAGATGATTAACTCCGGCGGGGATTGTTTTGCCTTAATAAAACCATCATCCCCGTTAATGGCAGTAACGACTTTGTATCCGCGCCTTTCCAGCGTGGCTGCAAGTCCCACACGGATGGAGGGTTCATCGTCTACAACAAGGATGGTAATTTTATCTTCCATAATCTGCCTTTGTGCGAATGTTTGACGCAATGCGTCAGGCACATTATCCCCCCATCGCGTGGAAGTATCATTATAAGGACGTGACAGTTTTGCTATTGAATCAGGACATTTTCCCCGCGCAGCGCATCCTCCACCCTGTCTTTATGCTGACCATGCATCGGCATGGATTCCATTTCCTGCATGGTAAAGTACCCGTAATCTGTCGTCTCATTACTCAAACCCAATTCGCCTTCGAGTATCTCCGCTTCAAAACTCAAGACTACAAAAAAGGCTTTGTTGCCGTCTTTATAAATGACCAATTGGTCGGGGTTGCTATACACGCCCACCAAGCGCGTCACGCGGACTTTCAAACCGGTTTCCTCCCAGACCTCGCGCTCGCAAGCCTCAGCCACGCTCTCGCCTGATTCGACTTGTCCGCCGGGGAGACACCACCGCCCATTATCCGCGCGTTGAGTGAGTAGGACTTTTTCGCGTTTTGCGTCGAAGATGATGGCGCTGCATCCCAAACGCAACACGCCTTCTTTTCCCAAACGGGGACCGTATAAAACTTGTGTCATAAAAATTCCCGTAGGACAGGCTTACCCGTCCTATATTAATTCGTCATCAACTTGACGTAAATTTCTTCCAGCGCGGATTCTTTCATGGATAAATCCATCAGAGTCCATTTTTTTGCGGAGATGGTTTCGAGCATGGCGGCAATAGAGTCCACCTCGGCGGCGCGGAAAATATAATTACCATTGAGGACGTCATAATCCAATTTTTCTTCGGTGTGGAAGATGACCTGATATTCGCGCTTGCCCAGTTTCGCGCGGATGGATTCCATCGTGTCGAAGACCAGCAGTTTTCCGCCTTTGATGATTCCCACGCGGTCGCAAATGGTCTCGACATGGAAAAGATTATGCGCGCTGAGGATGATGGTCTTGCCCTCTTTGCGCAGTGTTTTAAGATAGTTGATGATGAAGAATGAAGTTAATGGGTCAAGTCCCGAATTGGGCTCGTCGAGAATCAACAAGTCGGGGTCGTGAAGTAACGCGCGCGCAATGGCGGTCTTGCGCTTCATCCCTTTGGAGAATTCACCCGTGAGTTTGTTCTTATCCGGCAGGTCGAGCGAATCGAGCAGCTGGTCAATCCGCTTTAAGGCTTTGCCGCGCGGCATCCCATACAGTTCGGAAAAGAATAACAAATACTGCGGGGCGGTCATCGCCTCATACAGCGGACTCTCCTCGGGCAAATACCCAATATGCTGCTTGATTTTGACGCCTTCTTTATAGATGTCACGCCCCATCACGCGCAAACTGCCTGAGGTCGGCTCGACCAGCCCCGCGATCATTTTCATCGTCGTGCTTTTGCCCGCGCCGTTGTGACCGATAATGCCAACAATTTCGCCTGTTTCGATTTGCAGATTTAGGTTCTCGACAACCGTAGTATCATTATAGCGTTTGTAGATATTTTCAAGTTCAATCATAGGGCAATTGTAATCCCAAAATAACAAGCAAATAAAAAGGATGTAAAACATGATCGTGACGGCAACAAATCAGGATGGCGGGCAGATTCAAGACATCACTGCGCGGGCAGGCGTGTTCAATGAAGAAGAAGTGCAGTGCGTAAGCGAAATATGGAACGACTACGAAACTCTCGGCGCGGAACAGGGCGGATATTATTTCATCGTCGAGCGCGAAGGCGACAAAGTGCTGGGCTGGGCTTCTTACGGCACGCGCGACTTGACCGACGGCGTTTACGATTTGTTCTGGATCGCAGTTGACCCCCGCGCCCGCCGCAGCGGAATCGGACGCAAATTGTTGGATGCTGTCGAAAACATCGTGCGCGAATCAGGCGGACGGATGTTGGTCGCCGAAACTTCCGGCGCGCCGTTGTATGAATCCACGCGCAAATTTTATTTTGGCACGGGTTACAATCTCGAAGCGACAATTAAAGATTTTTATAAAGACGGCGACGATTTGGCAATTTTTATCAAGCGTCTCTAATACGGAGTCCAAAGTCTCCGACTTTGATGTTCAACGACTGGAGTCGTTGAACCCGGTAAGGCAACTTCATGAATCAAATCCTTGTTATTGCATGGCGTGAAATATCGCGTTTACGAAAAAGATTTAGCGGCGGAGCAAGTCCGCTGGCGGTGATCGCTTTGATGATTGCCATCG
>DZBA01000146.1 GCA_022729775.1 Anaerolinea thermophila
TAATCGCCTGCCCACTTTCGCGCTTCCACCGTGTAGAAGTGCGAACTCGACCCGCCGATGGGGACTTGAATCATTTTGGGGTTGCTGTTGGTCGGCTGCGCCAGCCGCTCTAATGTAACCGTGTTGCTGGTGTTGAGCGCGGCGGTATATTTTTGCCCGCTGGGAATCCATCCCAGCATGTCTTTGTGATAAGAAATGGTGTGCTGTGGGATACACCCGTAGGTGTAGTCTTGCGCCCCGTAATAATAGCAGAGCGTCCATGTGTCGCTCATCACGTCCCAAACGTTGTCATATGTTTCAACGGGGTCATACGTAGAGTGTGGCAGACCAAAGGCGTGTCCCATCTCGTGGGCGAGAGTCGAGACGTTTTCATATCCAAAGGGCGGCTCCCATGTGACAGACCATAGTTTTTCCGCGCCGCCATCCAGCGCAAGATAGGTTGTCCCTCCCCATGCGTACCCATCTAAATCAGCGTTGAACATGAAGTTAATGCCCTTGAATTGGGAGAAGTTCACAGCCGGGTCTGCGTCCGCTTTGGCAGCGCAATCCCGCGCGGCGCGGTCGCTGTTAAAGTAATCGTTGTACACGTAATAGGAATGCGGCTGCGGAAGCGTGTACCAGCCGACTGCCGCGCTGCCATCCACATCGGCAATGCCGTATGAAACCTCGCGCCAGTAATGATCCAGTCCGGGGTAATCACTTGCGTACATACCATCGAAATAAGCCCAGTCTTTTGGCTCGGCGCCGATATCCTTAAACTTGCACATAATCGAAATAAAAGGCTGGCTGCCCGTCACTGCCGCTTGCGCGCTGACTTCCCCAAATGCGGAAACGCCCTCGCTCTCCAATGCGATAGAAATCACTTGAATTTCATCCGTCCCACCGCCAAACGCGGAGACTTCATCCTGAACGCTTTGCACGCTCACGCGCCGATGATTCAACGCCAGCGCGCCGCCCGCTGATTCGACCAGCGCGTTATCCATGACGAGGGTATTCATTTGCCCGCCATCTTGCGTCAGCGTATATTTCACGGTGGACTTTCCATCTTGCGTGTCGCCCCAAAGAATCCCAAACCAACCGCTGACGGTTTGCGTCTCTTGCGCTTGCGCCGAAGCAGGCTGCAAGGCGGGCAGCATCAAAGCCAGTAACAGTAAAGTTTTGAAAATATTTTTCGATAATTCTTTTCTCATTACACACTCTCCAGTTGGGCGCAATCTACATTTTCAGTGTACGTCCAAATGGGAGAAATGCCAAGAAAAAAACATGACCTGATTGTCCCCCTAACATAACTGTAAACGGAATTACAACAACGCCGACACATCCGCAAGCGTGGCGATATATTTCCGGTAGGCGGCGCTTTCCTTCAACGTTCCGCGCAGCGCGACGAACAACTCATTTTGCAAATATGGATTTTTATTTTGATTCCCCGCTGTGATGAAGACCGCGTCCGCTTCGATCTTGACCTCGAAGTGACCCGCCGCGCCGAGCCATTCCAACCCCAGTCGGATTGCGCTCTCGCGCGAAGCCATCGCCGCCGCAAGTTTTTCGATGGAAGTCTGCCCGCTGTAATTGCTCAACGTATATTTGCACAATCCCGCTAAACGATTCAGGAAGTCTTCCGCTTTTTCTTCCACAGGCGGAATGGCGATGAAATAAATGATTTTCGGCTTCACAACTTCCAGCGCCCGTTTCAACTCTGTCTGTGATGGCGGAGTCGTGTAAATTGCAAATTCATCCGCTTGGGTTAATTCAAACCGCGACTTGCCCTTGACTTTATCCGCGCCTTCAGCCCAAACCAGCGTTGAAGACGCAAGGTTGAATGTTGAAGGTTGAAGCCGTAAATCCCGAACCTCGATTTCCAAAGGCGGAATCTCGAAAGGCTTTTCTTCGCGGATTCTAAATTCCTGAAATTGCAGGGTGAGTTGTTTCTCGCCGCGAAAGGTGGAAGCGCGCAAAGAATACGCAATGTCGAACTTTGTCCCCGCCTCCGGCTGTGACTCGCCCGCGCCGCCCCACCACAAAATGCTTTGGACGTTTCCGCGCTCATCTTCCACATTCAAGCGGATGTGTTCCTTCGTCTTGCCAATTGTCGCAACGGATTTTAATTGCACGTTCCGCGTCGCCAATGTCAACGAAGGATTCCCCGCGCCAAAGGGAGCAAGCGCTTCGAGCGCGTCTGCCAGTTCGAAATTCAATTCATCCAATTTGAGCCATTCATCAATTTGCAGGGACGGCTCTTCACGCGCGATTTCGCCGAGTTGTTTTTCGACTGCCTTGCCAAGTCCGCGCCGGAACGCTTCGAGTTTGTCCGCGTCGAGCGACATGCCCGCCGCCATCGGATGCCCGCCGAATCCGCGCAGCAGGTTTTTGTTTGCGGCAATCGCGTCGGTGATGTGCAGCCCGTCCACCGAACGCGCCGACCCGCGCAGGATTCCATCCGCTTCGTTGAATAAAATCGCGGGCTTGTGATATTTCTCCACCAGTTTGTTGGCGACGATTCCCACCACGCCGCCGGGCCAGCCAGTGTGTGATAGGACAATCGCGGGCGCTTCCAACAGTTTGGGATTTTCGCGCAGTTGCGATTCCGCCGCTTCATACACTTGCGAAGTTAAAAATCGGCGCTGCTGATTCAATCCTTCGATTTGATTTGCCAATACGCGCGCGCGCGCGGGATTCTCTGTGAGGAGCAACTCAACGGCGGGGTTTGCGTCATCCAAACGTCCCAGCGCGTTCAAGCGCGGCGCAAAGTTAAAGCCGATGGTTTCTTCGGTGATGGTTTCAAAATTGGTCAAGCCAGAAAATTCCGCCATCGCTTTGATTCCAAGCCGCTTTGTCTCGCGCAGTTTTCGGATTCCCTTTTGCGCCAGTGACCTTGTCTCGCCTTTCAGCAACGCGACGTCGGCAATCAACCCCAGCGCGACCAAATCCAGCAATTCTGAATTCTGAATTCTGAATTCTGAATTTGATAACAGCGCCTCCGCCAATTTATACGCCACGCCCACGCCCGCCAGATTTTCGAGCAGGTGATTCTTTGGCAGCAACTTGGGATTGATGATGACTTTCGCGTTGGGCAGCGTCTCGCCGAGCTCGTGATGGTCGGTGACGATGACATCCACGCCGCGCGAGTTTGCGTAATCAATCGCTTCGTGCGCGGTGATGCCCGTATCGCAGGTGACGATCAACTTCGCGCCGCCGTCGAGAATCGGCGCAAGTGATTCGATGTGAACGCCGTGACTTTCCTTTCCGCGAATCGGGATGTAGTACATCACATCCGCGCCGCATGATTGCAGGGTTTGAACCAGCAGCGCGGTGGAGGTCTGCCCGTCCACGTCGAAATCGCCCCACACGCAAATCCGCGTTTTGTTTTGAATCGCGCGTTCGATCAATTCCACTGCCTTTTCGATGTTTGGAAACGGCGCGGAGGGAATCTCGTCATGATATAAAAACGCGCGCGCCGATTCAGGCAGCGCAATCCCGCGCCGAATCAACGTCCGCGCGACAAGCGGATGAAGATTCAACGCGGCGAGCGAATCTGTGTTTACGGGAGGGGGATCAAGCCAGCGGGTCATGTGAATGAAGAATGAAGAATGTAGAATGAAAATTTCAATTTTTCATTCTGCATTCTGACTTATACATTTAGAGCGGTTCAAACCTTGCGGTGAAGTGACGTAACAACTCCGGCGCGTAGGTGAATTTATATCCGCGCACTTTGTCCGCGCGCGATTTGATTCGCGCCGCGCAGTCCGCCACGTAATCCATGTGACTCTGCGTATACGTGCGGCGCGGAATGGCAAGCCGCAGCAGTTCGAGTTTGGGATAAATCATCACCCCCGAATCTGGGTCGGGGTAGGCAAACATCACCGAGCCGATTTCCACGCCGCGGATTCCGCCCTCGCGGTATAGTTCCACGCACAAGGCTTGACCGGGAAATTCGCCCTGCGGGATGTTGGGCAGCACGCTTGCCGCGTCGAGATAGACCGCATGTCCACCGGCGGGTTGGATGGTGGGAATGCCCGCGTCATTTAATCGCGCGGCTAGATACGCCGTTTGTGAAAGGCGCGAGGCAAGATAATCTTCATCGAGTCCTTCGTATAAACCAACCGCCATCGCATCGAGGTCGCGCCCCGCGAGTCCGCCGTAAGTGGGGAATCCTTCGCGCAGGATCAATTCGTTTTTGATGTTCTGGAAAAGCGCTTCGTCGTTCAAACAAAGCAAACCGCCGATGTTGACAATCGCGTCCTTCTTCGCGGACATGGTCATGCCGTCGGCGAGTGCATACATCTCACGCGCAATTTCGATTACCGATTTATTTTCGTAGCCTTTTTCGCGCAACTTGATAAAGTATGCATTCTCCGCATAACGCGCCGAGTCAATGAAGAAGGGCAGTTTATATTCGCGGTAGACAGCTGCCACCGCTTTGAGGTTTTCCATCGAAACGGGCTGACCGCCGCCCGCGTTGTTGGTGACGGTGATCATGCCGAAGGGGATTTTATCCACGCCGATTCTTTCGATGAAGGCGCGCAGCTTGGCGATGTCCATATTGCCTTTGAACGGATGCGGGTCATTGATGTCAAACGCCGCGTCAATGACAAGGTTGGTGGGACGTCCGCCGCGCGCGCGGATGTTCGCGTCCGTCGTGTCGAAGTGCATGTTGCTGGGAATGTAATTGCCCGGCTTGACGAGGCACGCCGCGAGGATGTTCTCTGCTGCGCGTCCTTGATGGGTTGGGACAAAATACTTGAAACCGAACACGTCCTCGACGGCGGCTTTCAAGCGGTAGAATGAGCGCGCGCCCGCGTAGGATTCGTCGCCGCGCATCATGGCTGCCCATTGTTCGGCGCTCATCGCGCCTGTGCCGGAGTCGGTCAACAGGTCAATGAAGATGTCTTCCGCTTTCATGCTGAACAGGTTGTAGCCTGCTTCTTTCAAAGCAGATTCGCGCTGTTCCGGCGAAATCAAGCGGATGGGTTCGGTCACTTTGATGCGATACGGTTCGGGGGGGTAGAACTTGGGGGGCATTGGGTCTCCTGAAAATTTGAGGTTTTGTCAAATTTTGGGTAGCGAGCCTGGCGTGCCCCCTGCGCGTCCATTCGGTCTCCAACACTTGCACCGAGCGCCAGTGCGGTGTGACGGGATGATTTTACATCTAAAACGAAAAACCTCCGAGGTCTTTAGAAAGAGTGTGCGCGCAAAGGTTGTCACCCGGGACTGCAAAATCTCCCGATTTTGCCTCGAAAGTCAGGACGCGAAGCGTTCGAATCCATCCCTGACATGTTTTGCGTGCATACTAGAAAGACTTTGGAGGTTTGTTTTTCTATTTCACCGTGACTTGAATCACAGCCGTATCCACGCGCTGATCCTGCCGGATGACGAGCAGCCGCACTGCATACAAACCGCTCAAGCCTTTTGTATCCCATTCTGCCAGTACGCCGCTTTCGACAGGGGTGGTTGAATCGCTTCCAATTTGAATCCACTCTTTGGGGTTGAGTCCCAGCCCGGCTTGCACGCGATAATATTGAAAGTTTTCACCGGAAGCCGTGCCGATGATTTTCACAACGTCATCCGTGATTTCGGTGAATAATGCGGGCGCGGAAATATTCGCGTCGGGGTTGGTCTGCGGCGGTTGAATGGCATCATACGCGCTGGGCGGAACTTCCAGCCCGGCGTTCGATGCCCAGCTGCGCGCATGTTCAGGGACAATGAGATACACGCGCGTTTGAATCAACTCCGGCGGGGTGAATACAGTCGCCAGCAGGTTCGTCTCGCGGTTGGTGTCAAATTCGCGGTAGAGGTTGTCTGCCTGCGCGGGTTCATTCCCATTCAGGAAAACCTCGTTCACCAATCGCGGACATTCGCGCGTGGGCAGCATCCCCGATGGGTCGCAGACGGTGACGGTGGAAATGCCCGGCGGAGCGGTCCAACCGCCGGCGGGGGAATTTCCCGACGCGAGTTTCATCAACGCGTTCCACAATGCGGATGGCGCATTCGGCGCGACCTTTGTTTTTTCATCGTGCGCGCCTGTCCATGTCACAACCGTATACGCGGGCGTATATCCCACAACCCACGCATCGAGTCCTTCATGTGTTTGACCGACCTTCACGCCCGCAGGTCTGCCGATGTCGAAGGCGCTTGCGTCTTTCCGCGCGGATTCATCGCTCAGGACGTGCGTCATCAAATATGCCAGCGTTGCGGGCAGTACGGGTTTGGTTTGCGGAATGTTCCAATCGAGCAGCGCGGAACGGTTCAAATCTTCCACGCGCAAAACGGCAGTGGGCATAAATTCATCTTTGAGGCTGCGCCCAAAATACACGCCCTGTTTTGCAAAGACGCCATACGCGCCCGCGAGCTGCAACATGCTGACATTTTGCGAATTGATTCCAAACGACGATTCGATATCCGTCACATTTTCAATTCCCATTTGCGCTTTCAAATTTTCCATCGGGATTTGATAATCGTTCGCAAGCGCGATTCTTAATCGCATGGGACCATGAAACGCGCCGTCGAAATTTTGGGCGGGGTCTTCGCTGGGAATATCCCAAGTCAATGAGGCGGGACTTAATCCGCGCGTGAAGCCTGTCAGGTACACAAACGTATCGAGGCTTGAACCCGCCGGGTGTTCGCTGACCAGCGGAGTCTCTTCGCCGCGATTTGTCTCGCCGACCAGCGCGAGGATTTGTCCTGTATTCGGGTCGAGGATGAGCGCGCTGGAGGATGCCTCCGCGAGCGTGATGGATGTCGGCAGCAGCGGAAGCAGCCGCGCGGCGTCACATTCCTTTTCGTTCTGCTTTGCAATCCGCGCCGCGTATGCTTCTGTGATGCACTTTGCTTCCCTTTGCAATTCATAATCCAGCGTGGTGATGACCTTCAATCCGCCGCGCTCGATTCTTTCGCGCGGAAGTTGCGCGGTCAATTGGGACATGACCAAATTCCGAAACGCGGGCGCAAAGTCCCATGGGGAGTCGGGTGCGGGCTGTACTTTGGGCGTTTCGATAAGCGCAATTGCGGCGCGCTCACTGCTGACCATTTTCATTTCATTCAGCACGTAAATCACTTCACGTCCGCGCTGCAAGGCGACCTGTTCCGCGTCCAACGGATTCAACGCGGGCGTTTCGCTTGTCGCCGCGAGAATTACTGATTCTGCCAGAGTCAAATTGGAAGCCGACTTGCCGAAATATAAGCGCGAGGCGGCATCCACGCCAAAGGCGTAATTTCCAAAATGCGCGGTGTTGAGATACCACTCCATGATTTGCTCGCGCCCAAACTGCGACGTAATCTGCGCGGCGAGAATCCGCTCGCGGATGGCGCGGCGCAGCGAAGGCTTTTCGGTATAAAGAATAAAATCGTAAATGAGTTTTTGCGCGATGGTCGGGTGCGCGTCCGGGTTGTCATATCCTTGCAGGGCGTATCCCGAATGGAATCGGAATTGCGGGTCTTGCACGGCGATGATGGCGTTCACCATATCATCGGGGATGTGCTGCGGGTTTTGCGGGTTGATGGGGATGTACCTGCGCGGCGCGTCGGTGGGCGAGAATGTGTAAAGCAGGGTTGCGCCTGTGCGGTCGTAGACTCGCGTTGGTTCGAGCAATATCCCATCGGGCGGGTTGAACAGGCGCGGCAGGATTTCCACAGAGGGCAGGTCGCGGGTGATATCGGCATAGGCAAACGCGCCAATCAGAATCAACGCGCCAAGCATGACCGAGATGATCATGCCTGCCGTCATCACAAATCCGCGTGTGCGGTTGGCGTTGGCGCGTTGCCGCGCGAGTCGCCGCTCACGCCGCGCGCGAAGGATGGGTAAAAATTTTTGCATGAAGGGATTTTAATGCAAGACCTCCAAGTTTAGAAAAACTGGAGGTCTTGGTGTGCGCGCAAAGGTTGTCACCTGGGACTGCAAAATCTCCCGATTTTGCCTCGAAAGTCAGGACGCGAAGCGTTCGAATCCATCCCTGACATGTTTTGCGTGCACGCAAAGGTTGTCACCTGGGACTGCAAAATCTCCTGATTTTGCCTCGAAAGTCAGGACGCGAAGCGTTCGAATCCATCCCTGACATGTTT
>DZBA01000147.1 GCA_022729775.1 Anaerolinea thermophila
AAAGACAAGCCAGTTTTCGATTTGATCGCAAATGGATAAACTTGCGCGCGCGCGCTTTTCCGCGCTGAGAGATTTTCTCAGCGCGCGGCAGCGATTCCGCAATTCAGATTTTTGATGTGAAATCAGGTCGGTCATGGTTGTGATTGTAAATCCGTTTGGGCAAGTCTGTAAAATATAAAAACCGGCTCACGTCATATCGGGTAAAATCAGGGAACTATGAAAAACTTCAATGGTTACAAATGTTCCATTTGTGGAACTGAATATTTGCCCGGACAGGTTACATACACCTGCCCAAAGGACGGCGGGAACCTGGACGTTGTTCTCGATTACAGCGGCATCCAGAAAAAATTCCAGCCTGAGGATATTACGTCGCGGCGAGAAACTTCCCTGTGGAGATACCTTCCGCTCCTGCCGGTGGATGAACCTGCCGGGTCTTCCACGCCTTTGCACGCGGCTGGCTGGACGCCCGTCTTTGCGCTTCCGCGCCTTGCGGAAAAACTCAACCTCAAACATTTATGGTTGAAGGATGAGTCGCGCAACCCGACCGCTTCATTCAAAGACAGGGCAAGCGCGGTGGTGGTGACTCGCGCGCGCGAAATCAAAGCAGAGGTGGTTGTCACCGCCTCGACAGGGAACGCGGGCGCGGCGCTGGCGGGCATGTCGGCAGCGGTGGGACAGAAAGCCGTCATCTTTGCGCCCAAATCCGCGCCGCAGGCAAAGGTCGCGCAGCTGCTCATCTTCGGCGCGAAGGTGCTGCTCGTGGATGGGACGTATGACGATGCCTTCGACCTCACGGTCAAATGCGCGGACGAGTTCGGCTGGTATTGCCGCAACACGGGCTACAATCCCTTTACGCTCGAAGGAAAGAAAACCGCCGCGTTTGAAATTTGGGAATGGTGGATGGAAGCGCACCGTGAATGGCATAAGAAGGACAGCCCGCTCGACAATCATTCACCGCTTACGATTTTTGTCTCCGTCGGTGATGGGAACATCATTTCCGGCATTCATAAAGGCTTCAAAGATTTGCTCGCGCTGGGCTGGATTCCCAACATGCCGCGCATCATCGGCGTACAATCCGAAGGCTCGGCGGCAATTGCAAACGCCTTCAACGCGAACACCGAAGTCATCACGCCCGTTTCAGCCACCACCATCGCGGACAGCATTTCAGTGGACTTGCCGCGCGATGGCGTGAGGGCAGTCCGCGCTGCAACGCAAACCAACGGAACGTATATCACCGTCCCTGATTCTGAAATCATCAAGGCAATTGCGGAAATCGGCAAGATGGGCATCTTCCCCGAACCGGCAGGCGCGACAGCCTATGCGGGCTTGGTGAAAGCGGTCGCTTCCGGCATTGTAAAAAGCGACGACCCAATTTTGGTCATGAACACCGGCAGCGGTTTGAAAGATATTCGCGCCGCCATGCAAGCAGTCACCGAAGCGCCTATCATCGAACCCACTTTAGACGCGGTAAAAAAGATTTTATGAAAAAGCAGAGTCCCAAAACCTGGAGTCTCGCCCATCGTTATATTACCGGCGTCATCCTCTTTATTGGGATCATCGCCCTTTTAATCTACGCGCGCGAGGGGGTCAAAGCGTTGATTATCGCGGCTTTCGTCGCGTATTTGATTAATCCCGCCGTAATCCTCCTCATGGAGCGGACAAAACTCTCGCGCGCTGCCGCTGTGAATATTGTCTACTTCTCTTCGGTGGTTATTCTGGTTGGGATTCCTTCCGCGCTGACCCCGATTTTTTTCGATGAAATAAAAATCGTCGCGCGCGATGTGCTAGACCTTTCCAAAGAAACCAGTCGGATGCTCGCACAGCCTTTCCAGTTTGGCGGCATGGTCTTTCACTTCCAGCAGGTGGGCGAAAGCCTGGCGCACATACAAGACGCGGTTCTCACTCCCCTGCCCGAAGAAGCGCTTGCCCTGCTGGAGACGACTTCGGTCAGCGCGCTGTGGCTTTTGATCATCATCGTCAGCGTGTATTTATTCCTGAGCGAATGGACCCAAATCCGCGAGGGGATGATTAATTTTACCCTGCCGGAATATCACGAAGAAGTGCGCGAGTTATACAAGCGCGTGCGCCGTGTGTGGATGGCGTACCTGCGCGGACAGATTGTGTTGATGGTCATCGTCGGCATTGTATTCACCATTGCATGGTTCATCGTGGGAATTCCCGGCGCGCTGGTGCTTGGCGTGCTTGCGGGTTTATTTACGCTCGTGCCGGATGTCGGTCCCTTTCTGGCGGTTGCGCTGGCGGTGGGTGTTGCCCTGCTCGAAGGTTCAAATTGGATTCCGCTCTCCAATTTTTGGGTGGCTGGCATCGTTGTTTTGGTCTATCTGGTATTGATTAATTTGAAGAATTTTCTCCTGCGCCCTTACATCATGGGACGCAGCGTTCACATGCACGAAGGGCTGATTTTCGTCGCGATTATGATTGCCACCATTCTCGAGGGCATTATGGGCGCTTTGCTCATCGTCCCGGTCATGGCTTCTATAATTGTGATTTTTGACTACCTGCGCCGCCGCGTGCTGGGACTTTCACCCTTTGGGGATGATGGCAGCCAGCAATTTGTCGCGCCGCCGGAAGAAATCAAGCCGCGGCGAATTGTCCTCCGTAAACCGAAAAATGGAAATAAATCATGAAAATCACTTACTCTGTAATCGCCCCCATTTACAACGAAATCGAAAACCTGCCGGAACTTTACCGCCGCGTAAAACAGGTGATGGATTCCAGCGGCGAGACATGGGAACTCATCCTTGTGGATGACGGCTCGACGGACGGCTCGACGGAAAAAATCCGCGAGATTGCGCAGGCAGATAAGCAAGTGCGCCCGGTCATCTTTGCGCGTAATTTTGGGCATCAGGTTGCCATCACTGCCGGGTGGGATTATGCGCGCGGCGAAGCGGTCATCATCATTGACGCCGATTTGCAAGACCCGCCCGAAACCATGCTCGAACTGGCAAAGAAATGGAAGGAAGGCTACGAGGTCGTGTACGCCGTCCGCGCGGAACGCGAAGGCGAAACATGGTTCAAGAAGTTCACCGCCGCGATGTTTTATCGCCTCATTTACAGCATCACAGACGTAAAAATCCCCGTAGACACCGGCGACTTCCGTTTGATGGATCGTAAAGTGGTGAATGTGCTTAAACAAATGAAGGAACGTCATCGCTTCCCGCGCGGGATGTCGGCGTGGGTGGGCTTCAAACAAATCGGCGTGGAATATAAACGCGCGGCGCGTGTCGCGGGCGTGACGAAATATCCCTTCAAGAAAATGCTCAAACTCGCGCTGAATGCCATCACGGGCTTTTCATATTTTCCATTGCAGGTTGCCACCTATTTTGGATTCTTCTCTGCCGGCATATCCATCCTTGCCATTCCCATCGTCGCCTATATGCGGATGACAGGCTCGCACTTCTTTGAAGGTCAGACCACCACGCTCATCTCTGTGCTTTTTCTCGGCGGCGTGCAGCTCATCTCGCTGGGCATCCTCGGCGAATACATCGGGCGTTTGTATGACGAAGCCAAAGGCAGACCGCTCTATATTGTCCGCGACGCGCCGGAAGATCAGTAATTGGCGCATTGGTAATTAGTAATTGGTCATTCGTCGTTGAGCGTGTAACGTTAAACGTTCAACGACTTTTTTTTGTCTCATTCAATATTTTGCATTCTTCATCCCATTATGTTTTCCTTCCTCAAAGATAAATCCTTCTTCCGTGAAATGCTGACGATAGCCATTCCCATCTCGTTTCAGCAGTTGATTAATGCCTCGCTCAACATGATTGACGTATTGATGATTGGTCAATTGGGAGAGACCTCCATCGCCGCCATTGGGCTTTCCAATCAGGTATTTTTTGTCTTCGTCCTGATGTTGTTCGGGCTGACCAGCGGTATGGCAATTTTCACCGCACAATTTTGGGGCAAACAAGATATACCCTCCATCCAAAAAGTGTTTGGGATGAGCGTCGTCACCGCGTCGCTGATTGCGTTCCTATTCACCTTGACCGCCACCCTCATGCCGCGCGCCGTTTTGGGCTTCTACACAGAAGACCCTGAAGTGATAGAAATTGGCGCGCGCTACTTAAGCATTGTCGGGTTTTCATATATTCCCGTTGCGCTTGCAACATCATATATCGCCGTGCTTCGCAGCGTGCAATTCATAAAACTGACCGTAATAGCGACTGTCTCCGCGCTCATTTTCAAAACTACGGCAGGATATTTGCTCATCTTCGGCATAGGTGGATTTCCCGCGCTGGGCGTCACGGGCGCGGCAATTGGCACGTCACTGGCTTGGGGTCTCGAATTGGTGTTGCTGATTCTCCTTGTCTACACCCAAAAGACCCCGCTCGCCGCCAACCCGTTGACCTTCTTTCAATTTGATTTTTCATTCTTTACGCGCGTTTTGAAAACGGTCACGCCCGCGCTGCTGAATGAGATGTTTTGGGCATTGGGCATCACCACATACAACGCCGTCTATGCCCGCATTGGCACCGACGCCATTGCCGCCATTAACGTCAACGCAACCATCGAAGAACTTGGGTTTGTCGTTTTCATGGGACTTGGAAACGCCTGCGCGGTGATGGTGGGAAATCGAATCGGCGCGGGCAGAAAAGATGAAGCGTATGAAACCGTCCGCCGCGTGGTGGTCATCGGCGTCAGCGCGGCGCTGCTCGTCGGGGTGATGGTGATTGCGATGCGCGATGTAGTCGTGCGTTTATATGAACTCTCCCCCAGCGGCGCACACAATGTCCGCATGTTGATGTTGATGATGGCGCTTACGCTTTGGATACGCATGTTCAATTTTTCCACCTTCATCGGCGCGTTACGCGCGGGCGGCGATACCCGCTTCGCGCTCATCATGGAAATTTCATCCATCTGGCTGATCGGCGTCCCCGCCGCATACATCGGCGGATTTGTTTTACACCTGCCCGTCTATTATGTTTATTTAATGGTCATGCTGGAAGAAGTTGCCAAAGCCTTTGTCAGCGGATGGCGATTCAAATCGCGCAAGTGGATTCACGACGTAACGCAGGCTTAAGCCTGCGTTACAACATGAATGACTCTTTTCGTCTTCTCGGTCACGCGACAAAAATGCGCGGCACGAATCCCCGCCGCCCAAATGATGTCCGCGCCCGAACATAACAAGACCCAATTTTCCCGCGCGCGTTGCGGGATTTTTTCATTCACAAATAAATCCGAAATTTTTTTCGAGTGGGATTCCATGCCCAGCGGGATGATTCTATCCGCGCGCCGGGGGATTCTTACGCAAAGCGGATTCGTCAGCGCGTCCGCATCGAACCACGCTTCAAGCGGATTCTCGTTTTCGAAAATTTCCTGCGCCCGAACATGCTCCGCGTATTCGATGATTAACTTCCAGCCGTTTGCCAACTCAACCACTGAAGGAACAGCAACCGCGATTTCCTTTCCTTTCATTTGCGGAAATAAATTCAACGGCAGTTCAGCGTCTTTCCGACAAATATAAATTCGATTCCCTTCGCGGAACATATACAAGCCCGATTTCAAATCCGTCCGCGGGATTGATTCGCGCCCTGCGCTCGCAACGACATTAACCGCGCGATGTAAAATCTCATACGTCACATCCACATCGGGGAGCAGAGTCCGCATGGCGCGTTTGACCAGATGGCGTTGGAGTCCCGCCGCGTAGTTGGGGAGCAAATCCACGTCAAAGGCGACAAATCCGCTTTGGGTCGAGGCGCAATCCTGCCATGCAGAATCCACAAGAGAATCCACAAGGTCGGCATCGTCTTTGAGCGTCTGCGACATACGCAGCAGCGCTTCGCGGACTTTTGGGTTATAGGTTTCGAGCGCGGGAATTAATTGATGACGGATTTTATTGCGCTTGTATTCGAGCGAATCATTGCTGGCGTCATAATGCGGGTGAAGATGATGCGCGACGCAATGCGCCACAGTTTCGGCGCGGGTCATTTCCAGCAGCGGGCGGACGATGGGGATCTGCGCGTCGAACGTTTGAATAACCGCGCGATGCGACATGCCCTTCAATCCGTTGAGCGAGCTTCCGCGCAAAATGTGCATGAGAACGGTTTCGACCTGGTCGTCGGCGGTATG
The DNA here is from genome assembly GCA_022729775.1 of Anaerolinea thermophila. Taxonomy (GTDB): domain Bacteria; phylum Chloroflexota; class Anaerolineae; order Anaerolineales; family Villigracilaceae; genus Villigracilis. The sequence continues at coordinate 6,091 of DZBA01000147.1, forward strand.
TCCCACTGCCACCGCCTGCGCGTTTTTTTCCCGCGCAAGATTGAACATAAACTGATAACGCAATTCCCGCGCGGCTTCTTCGATGGAAAGTTTTTTATCCTGCGAATAGGCGCGGACGTTTTCGGTTCCAATGACACATTCAAGATTGAAAGACGCGCACAGGCGTTTGACCATGTTTGCATCGTCATGTGATTCTTCGCGCAGCTGGTGATCGAAATGCGCGACGATAAGCGCGTACCCCGCTTCGCGCAATAAATCCATCAAGCACAAACTATCCGCGCCGCCGGAAACGCCCACAATAAGCGGACGGGTTTTGGTCAACGCGCATGATTCTGTGAGGATGGATTTGAAATTTGACATCACCCAATATTCTTTGTACACGAATGCTGCGAAGAAGATTATAAAAATCCGTGTACAGAAAAAGATTTTACAGTTGATACAACTCCACCAACACCCCGCCCGTAGACTCGGGATGGATGAAGGCGTACTTCTTGCCATCCGCGCCTGTGCGCGGCTCTTCATTAATCAAGCGGATGTTCTTTTCTTTCAATTGCTTCATCATGCCTTCGATGTCGTCCACTTCGAGACAAAGATGATGCATCCCCTGTCCGCGCTTGGCAAGATATTTGGCAATACCGGAATCGTCGCTGGTCGGCATGACCAGTTCCACTTCCGCGCCTGCGAGCGGCAAAAATGCAACCTGCGATTTTTCCGCGGGGACGTCGCGTAATTCATGTAATTGAATTCCCAGCGCGTCGCGCCAAAATTTCAGGGATTGCTCCATATTTTCGACGACAACAGCAACATGATTAATGGCTTTAATTTGCGGCATGAGTTACTCCTTGTTCATATTTGAAAACATGAACATGATTTTATCTCAAAGCCTTTGCAAATTCCGCCGCGAATTGTTTCGCTGCCTCAACTGGGTTTTCACTTCCACCAATTGCTTTCACACACGCCGAGCCGACAATGACTCCGTCAGCAAGTTTGCCAACCTGCGCGGCTTGTTCGGGCGTGCCGATGCCAAATCCCACGCACACTGGCGCGGAGGTGTGTTCGCGCACGCGATGAATCAAATCTCCAAGCGTATCTGAAATGGCGGTGCGCGCACCTGTCACCCCCGTCACCGAAACGAGATAAATAAACCCCTTTGCATTGCGGGCAATGGATTCCATGCGCTCATCGGGTGATGTCGGCGCGAGCATTTGAATCAACGGTAGTTCGCCATTAATGGATTGAAATTCCTCCGCTTCTTCCAACGGCAAATCGGGAATGATAAATCCATCCGCGCCTGCATCTCGCGCATCGTGAATAAATTTCTCCAATCCATACGTCAGCATCGGGTTGAAATATCCCATCAAAATAAATGGGATGGTCACGCCGCGATTGCGAAGTTCTTTCACCGCCGCAAGCGATTTCTTAATCGTGATTCCTTTCTCCAGCGCAATTTGCGTGGCTTGTTGAATCACAGGTCCATCCGCCAACGGGTCGGAGAAAGATAGACCAACTTCGATTAAGTCCGCACCGTTTTTGGCGAGGGCTTCGATGATGTCAATGGAAGTGGGGATATCTGGATAGCCCAAAGGAAAGTAGGGCATGAAGATAGGTTTGTTTGAGAAAGCGTTTTCGATTCGGTTCATGTTTCCTCGATAGTAGAAATTAGGTGATTAGGTAATCAGGACATAGGGAGAGACATGCCCAATTCCTAATCCCTAATTACCTAATTCCTTAATAACAGTATTCAAATCCTTATCCCCTCTTCCCGACAAATTTACCAAAATCACCTGGTCTTTGCGCATGGTCGGTGCCTTCTTGATGACCTCCGCCACTGCATGAGATGACTCTAGCGCGGGAATAATCCCTTCGGTGTGACATAAAACTTGGAAGGCGTTCAACGCTTCTTCATCGGTTGCGGAGGTGTAGAAGGCGCGTTCGTTGTCGCGCA
>DZBA01000148.1 GCA_022729775.1 Anaerolinea thermophila
TTTGTGCATAATTGTACAAAACAGAATTTCATGGTAGAGTTACAAGACAAATTCCACAAACGCGAGGGCGCACTTATGAATTCAGACAAAATTCCCGATATCATCATTGGACGCCTGCCTATTTACCTGCGCGCGTTACAGCGCATGGCAGACAGCGGACTGAAGACCACATCTTCGCAGGAACTTGGCGAGCTGGTAGGAGTTTCCGCCGCGCAAATTCGCAAGGATATTTCTCAATTCGGCGAGTTCGGCAAGCAAGGCACAGGCTACTCCATCACCTATCTGCTGGAAAAACTGCGGGAGATACTCAAGGTCAACCGTATTTGGGATGTGGCGTTGATAGGCGCAGGCGATATGGGTCACGCGCTGGCAAATTATCAAGGATTTGCAAATCGCGGATTCAAAATCGTAATGGTCTTCGATAGCGATAAAGAAAAAATCGGGCAGAAAATTGGCGACTTCACCATCGAAGATGTGGCTCATATCGTGGAAAAAATCAAGGCAGCGGATGTCAAAATTGCCATGCTCACTGTGCCGGCTTCAGCCGCCCAAAATGTGACCGAAAAACTTGTACAGGCGGGCATCAAGGGAATTTTGAACTACGCGCCAATTACGCTCAATATGCCAAACCATGTTAAAGTACAGTACATTGACCCAGTCACCCATCTTCAGCGTATGACGTATTATTTGTAAAGCACGTTGTTCATCAACAAAAAGGTATTGAATGTTTCAAAAGAGACATTTAATACCTTTATTTTTTCAACGGTTGCATAATGGGGGAAAAAATTGTATAGTATATACATGTGCAGGGAAGTCACTGTCACATCACATTGAAGCAGCCGTACATAACTGGAGGACACCATGCTGAATAAGATTGTTGTTGATATAGCCCGTTACACAGCAGGCTTAGACCCTATACAATTGCACGAAGGATCAGTGCAGATGGTCATCTTGAAAGTGGATGACATGTTCGCCCACAACGGAAAAATCCTCGTTGACTCCGGAATGCCCATCGCCGCGTATCATTGGATTGACCCCACGCGCGACGCCGCGCAGCAGGTGGCGCAAACGATGGACATCATCAAGCAAAGCAAGCTGCCCGTACTTGCGATTTTCCCGGATTTCGAGCAGTACTGGTCAAGGTGGGATCAATGGTATAAGGCAATTGCAGGGACGCTCTCATGGAATTTGGTCAGCAGGTTCAGCGGCGAAAAATTATCCAGCCATGCCAAACTGGTTTTCGATGGCTTCAAGGCTGCCGGGCAAAAAACCATCGGCTACACAAGGGCATCCTTTGTAAAAGACTACGCGCCGCAAGCAGCAAATTGGATGCCCAATTATCAATGGTGGCTGGCGCATTACATCACCATCGGCGCGCAAACGCTGACATGGGCAGACCTGCGAACCAACATCCTGCCCAAAGTAAACTTCGCCCCTGCCCTTCCCCCAAGGCTTACAGCCGAACACGTCGTCGGGCATCAATTCACCGGCGATAAACTTTCGCTGCCAGGTTTATACGGGAATATCGAGCGCACGAAGTTTTCCGCGGCTGACGTCAACCTCTTTGATGACAAATTTTTGGAGCATATCGGCGCGATTCCCAACCCCAAGCCTTTGCCACCCGTTCAATATGAAGCAGTTGTAACCGCTTCTGTATTAAATGTCCGCTCGGGACCGGGCATAACATACCCGAAACTATACACGTTAACAAACAACACCAAAGTTGAAATTACCGCCATCAACAAAGGCTGGGCAAAACTGCGCGCGTATGGGGATGAATGGTGCAGCGAAGATTATTTGAAGATTATTACATCAACCCCAGTTGACCCGATAGACCCAATAGACCCAATTGACCCCGACCCGATAGACCCAGTAGATTTTAATTACAATGGCGTTGCTTATCATGCCGTTCGGCGTTTCAACACCAATTGTCACATCCTTATCATTGACCTGACGGGCAAGCGTTTTCACGTGACGCCATTCACCAGATTTCGCACGGTGAGTCAGGCGGCAAAGGAAATCGGCGCGCAAATCATGGTCAACGGCGATGGGTGGGGAATCGGCGGGCGCAACCCCAACTCGATTGCCGCATCCGATGGGAAGTTCTACCAACGCTCGCAGCTGGATTACCGCCCCTGGATTAACGTCTCAAAGACCAATCAGGTCACGTTTGCATGGCGCAATCCATCGAATTTATACAACGCGGTTTCAGGCGATAGATACCTCATCCAGAATGGAAAATTCAACGAAGCCATCACCAATGTTTCGAGAGCGCCGCGCACCGCGATAGGCTGGACGCGCGACAATAAACTCATCCTGATTGTCTGCGATGGAAGAACAGTTGAAAGTCCGGGGCTGACCTTCCGCGAGATTTCCAACGTCATGATGGAATTTAACACGCTGACCGCAATCAACCTCGACGGCGGCGGGTCTACTGCAATGTGGATTAAAGACCGCATTGTCAACATCCCCATTGACCAGAACATTCCCGGCAAGGAACGGCTTGTTTCTAATCATGTGTGCCTGTTTATCACGTAATACGCGATAGCGTCAATTAAAAACAAAAACATCCCGGCATTTTTTGCTTTGGGATGTTTTTGTTATTTAACGCAAGTTGCTACTATGTTTTCTCGGCAAGAAAATTTCAAGCCCTTGCCACAGATTTCACCGATTTGCACGGATTTTTTTCAAATCTGTGAAAATCCGTGTAATCCGTGACAAAAGAACTAAAAAAAAACTGGTAAAGGCGGCAACTTGAGTTATTTAACGTCAATAATGGATAACAATTATCGTGTCATGCTGAGGGGCGTTTTTCCCCGAAGCATCTCTGTAATTGCAAATAAGAGACCCATCGGTCGCTGAAAATCGCTCCCTCAGGGTGGCATACTGTTGCCAGCGGCTTATCCATTATTCACGTTATTTAACATCCAAGCCTGTCACCCGCGCGGCAATGCGGTGAACAGCCATAATTGGCAGCAGCAGAATCACATGAAAGAAAAGGCTTAACCCAAATAACAGGGCGATGATATTCAAAAAACTGTTGAGTGAAGGCGCGAGGTTTTGCAACATCCACATCCCTGCGCCAGAGAAGAGAGCCAGCGCGACCAGCATCAGCGCCCACAGCCCAAGCGGAAGCCACGCGCGCCGGTCAGATTCTGAAGGCAGCATGGTGCTGGATACCGCAAACACAAGATAAAACCACAAATAAAAATCAGGGACGCCGGGCAGCAGGCGAAGCCCCGCCAGCAACAATTCCATATTGCCGTATGCTACAACTGTCCAAAGTGAATTCAATTGCATACGAATAATGCCCGCGTATGCGACGAACAAACTGCCGGCAATCAACGGCGCAATGCCAATCAACGAATCGCGGATGATATCCGCGCGCGCGGTTTCGACATATCCCAGCTGCAAACGCCCATCCGGCAGGGCAGCTGGAATCAGCGAAAATTTGCCCGTGCGCACACGCAGCAATTTTGCCATGAGAAAATGACTCAACTCATGCAAAAATACGCCGGGAAAAAATAGTATTGAAAATAGACCAAGCGCCAATTGACGGTTGCGCGTCAAAATCAAAAAGACAGCCTGCACCTCACGATGCAAAAGCCGCTGGAGAAAAACCAGCGGCATAAGCGTTACAAATAGCCAAAACAAGCCGGTAAAAGGCATAAAATTTGCGGCAACAATTATTTTGCAGCGGCTTTTGTGATGGCAGTAAAGTCATCTATTTTCAAACTTGCGCCGCCGACCAACGCGCCGTCAATATCCGGCTGACCGAAAAACTCCGCCGCGTTTGCAGCTGTGACCGAGCCGCCATATAAAACGCGAATCGCCTGCGCGGTTTCGCTGCCATACAACTCCGCCAGCGCGGGACGAATCACATCTTTCACAACCGCGTTTGCCTCCAACCCGTTGGATGCCTTGCCCGTGCCAATTGCCCAGACCGGCTCATATGCAACCACCATGCGCGGAGCATACTCAGCGGATACGCCTTGAAGACTTAACTTTGTCTGGGATGAAACAACCTCGCGGGTCTGATTCGCTTCGTATTGCGCGAGCGTCTCACCCACGCACACAATCGGCGTCAGGTCGAATTTTTGCGCGGACAGTAACTTGCGGTTGACAATTTCATCGGTCTCGCCAAAATAAGCGCGGCGTTCCGAATGTCCCAAAATTACATAATTGCACAATTCCTTCACCATCGCGGGAGCGACTTCGCCGGTAAACGCGCCCTTCTCTTCCCAGTGAAAATTCTGCGCGCCGAGTCCGATGCCCAAACCTTCGAGCAATGCCGAAGCCGCCATCAAAGACATAAACGGCGGACAGATTACTTTTTCCACGCCGCTGATTTCGCGCAGCGGAATACTCATCTTAAAGACCAAATCGCGGGTTTCCTCGATGGTCTTATTCATTTTCCAATTTCCAGCTACAAGTGGTTTTCGCATGTTGAATCCTTATTGTAAAGTTTTTAGATAGTTAGACGCCATAAGGCGAATCCATTCGGGAGTGTTCTTTCCTGAAGAAAGCGCCGTAAGAATATCCAGCGCCTTCTTATGGTCGCCTTCCTTCATGGCGATTTCGGCTTCAAGCAAGGATACTTCGGGCATGTCAGGTCTGATTTTCTTCACCTGCTTAAAATGGTCTTTCGCCTCTTCGATGTTACCCTTCAAAAGCGCGTACCTTCCGCGCACAATTGCCGCAAGCGGCAGGTTGGGGCTTTCCATACGATCGAAGAAACGAATATCAAACATATCCATCTGTTCGGCAGACTTATACGCGGATTCGCGCATTCCATTTTGCACATCCTCCGGTAACGGCTGACCGCGATAAATGGGAAGCAAACGAACATACATGACAGAAGCCAACGCCCATGCTTCACGCTTGCGATACTCATCCGCAGCCTTGAGGAAAAAGTCGGGCTTGCTTTGGTCTGCAAGGTTGGAAGCCTGCATGGTCTCATCGAATGCGGGACGAAATTCCTGCGCGTCCCAAAGCATTAAAGAAAGTTGCAGGTGAGCATCCGGGTCGCGCGGATTTTGTTCCACAGCCGCGATTGCCGCTTGCAATTCGGGGGAAGGATTGGCGAGCGTAAATGGCAGCGCGCCCGGTCCCGGCTGCGGGTTGAACGGTGTTGGCGGCGGCAACTGTGTTGGAAGAATCGGCGCGGGTGATTGCATCACGGGCGCGGATGTTGGCGCATCCACTGCTGTCGGTTGAGAATTCACCTGACGGTTGCGGATGAATAAAAGCGCAATCACGCAGCATAGCAACACCAACGCGCCAAGCCCCACCCATAACCAATTTGAGAGTTTCTTTTTTACAGGTTGCGCGGGCTGACCAGAAGAGACAGCCGCTGCAGGCGTGGTAGATTCTGCCGGCTTTTCGCTTCGCGCGGTTGCGGTTCGCATCACAATTGCTGTGCCTTGCATTGGCACGCCCGCTTCTGTCCATGCATCCCGAAACGCCTTGATTAATTCTTCGATGTTGGCATAACGGTCGGCTCGGTCTTTGGCAAGCGCCTTCAACAACACGCGCTGAACAGATTCCGGCACGTTGGGGTTGACGCTCATCGGCAGCGGAAGCGGCGTATAAATGTGGTCATGAATGATGGAAAACGGCGTATCCGCAGTGAATGGAACGCGCCCGACCACCATCTCATACAGCATCACGCCAAAGGAATAAATATCCGTTCCCGCGTCAAGGTCTTTCTTGCCCATTGCCTGTTCCGGGGAAATATATTGCGGCGTCCCCATAATCGAATCGGACGACATGGTGGATTCGCCTGCCTCCGCGATTCGCGCGAGTCCAAAATCCGCAAGGTACATTGTGCCATCGCTGGCAATCATCACATTGGATGGTTTAATATCGCGGTGCAAAATTCCCTGGCGATGCGCGTACGCCAGCGCGTATCCCACCGAGTTGACCACGCGCTCGATTTCTTCCGAAGTTAAGGGACCCTGATTTAAACGCGCTTTAAGCGTATCGCCCTCGATGTATTTCATCACAAGATATGGGCGACCCTCATGCTCCGCGTAATCATAAATCGGGACGATATTCGTGTGTTCCAAACGCGCAACCACCCGCGCCTCGCGCTGAAAGCGCATCGTAAAGGTTTGATCTTGATGAAACGCCGGATGCAAAACCTTTAGCGCAACATAGCGGTCAAGGGAAGCGTGATAGGCTTTATAAACTGTCGCCATGCCACCCTGTCCCAGCTGCCCGATGATTCGGTAGGGACCAACATTTTCACCGATATTGAAAGACATGTGATTACTCCAAGAGCCAATTTTCCCCGATTATAGTCCAGCGCGGTTAATTTCGGTTATCGGGATGTAAATTGCTTGTAAATTGAAATACTCGTTGAATCCATCTCGCGCGTCATGTATAATCCCGTCACATTTCAACTCAACGGATAAAAATATGACCTACAACAAATTCATGCGATATGTATTGATCTTCGAAGCCATTGCGCTTAATGCTGGAACCGGCGCGGTGTGCCTGTTTGCGCCCGCGTTCTTCACCTCACAATTTAGCGCGGACACACAATCCGCGCTTTCGCTGGAATTCATCCGATGGTATGGCGTGCTGCTCTGGGTGTTGACATTCTATGTGCTGCGAATCCTAGCCTGCCAACGATGACCGCCTGCTCTCCCCTGCGGTGGAGGCGCTGCTCTTCGGCGACCTTGCCCACCTATACGCAATTTATATGTTCTATCGCGTCTTTCCCATCTGGTCATTTGCCTTTGTCGTCATGCTATTCTTTACGGTGACGCTGGCAATTCTCCGCTCGGTGTGGGTGGCGCGCTATTATCGGGCGGGTTACAAGGTTTAAGTTAAAGGGTTCAGGTGAAAAGCAAGACCTCCAAACCTGCTTCACGCGCAAGTTCGGAGGTCTTGCTTTTTTTTTACACATGCACAATTACGTGCTCGCGGGTCAACTCAACAAAGCGATGTTTAGTTAATTCTGCGATAATTTGGTCAAAATTGGCAGAAAGAATTTCCTCAAGTTCTTTGTTGCGGAGATTTCCAGTTGAAATCAGCAACAACTTTTCGGGGCGATTTTTCAACCAGAAAAAAGTTACAAAGTCGGAATCTTTGGTGGTAATAACGCAATTGTTTTTATCCGCGTACTGAAGAATTGCCAAGTCCGGGGTGGCGTTCCCTTCGGGTAAATCCAGCGTGTGAATGGCTTCATAGCCATGTTCTTTGAAAATGTTTTCCAAACGGCGCGGCAAGTTGGCGTCAATTAGAAACTTCATGCTGCTACCGGATTCATTCTCTTAACTTGGCTTAACTTGGCAGCATATAACAAAACCGCCTGAATATCCGCAAGTTCCAAGTCTTCATAATCGGCAAGGATTTCTTCGTTCGTCATGCCGGAACTGAGCGTTTCCAGCAGCCATTCGACAGAATACCTCAGCCCGCGAATAGTCGGCTTGCCAAAGGATATATTCGGGTTAATTGTAATTCGATTGAGCAGTTCCATATCTAGCATAGCGCATCTCCACCGTTAATGATACTCTATTTCATCCTTCATAATTCAGCCTTGCATTCTTGCTGTAACTGATGAAAATATGACCCATCTCATGCGCCTTGTGTTTTGGGATTTCCGCAATTATACCCCGCTTAAAAACAGACCTCCGAGTTCTGGCAGAACTCGGAGGTCTTTAACAAATCTATTTATTCATCAACGCAGCAACGCCGGGGAGTTCCTTGCCTTCAAGGAATTCCAGCGAAGCGCCGCCGCCGGTGGAGACGTGCGTCATCTGTTTGGCGACGCCCGCCTTCTTGACTGCGCTCGCAGAATCTCCGCCGCCGATGACCGTGGTCGCGCCAGATTCAGCCAGCATCTTTGCCAGCGCGAATGTGCCTACGGCGAACTTCGGCATTTCGAACACGCCAACGGGACCGTTCCACACGACCAACTTCACGTCACTCAACGCGGATTTATACAGGTCGAGCGTTTTCGGTCCGACATCCAACATGCGCCAGCC
>DZBA01000149.1 GCA_022729775.1 Anaerolinea thermophila
ACTGCACTATAAACTGCGCATTCCTATATCTGTCATCCGTCGGATTTCTAATCAAGCCCGACTTCAACGCAAACAGCACTTCGCGCACGCCGTCATCTACATTGAGCATGGTTTCAAATCCCAGCGCTCGTTTGATTTTCTCGAATGATACGGTGATGTCGCGCATGTCGCCGCCGAAGGTTAAGTCTTTATACTGCACAACCGTTTCGGGCATGCGTTTGAGGATGAGATTGACGATTTCATTTTTGGTGTAATTGCCGTTCTCGCCGCCGAGGTTGAAGACTTGTCCGCGAATTTTTTGCTGCTCGGCTTCAAGTCCCATGATGACCCCACGCACCACGTCGCGGATGTGGACAAACGAGCGCGAATATCCGCGCTGGTAGATAATCAACTCGCGCTTGGTGAACGCTTCGAGGACGAATTGATTCACAATCAAATCAAAGCGCGTGCGCGGGGAGAGTCCGTACAGGGTGGCGAATCGAAATAGCAGGGGAGCGCAAGCCGCGCCTTTCTGTCCGAGCAGATATTCCTCCGCCGCGATTTTTGTCTCGGCGTAGAGTGACTGCGGGTTGAGCGGCGTCTCTTCGGTGACGGGCTTTCCATCGGGGCTGAGTCCGTAATTGCTGTATGTGGACGCGAAGATAAGTCTTTCCACGCCCAAATCGGATGCCTGCTCGAAGACCATCTTGGTCGCGTCGAAGTTGTATTTCCACGCGACTTGTTTTCCCACCGCCTGACATGCGGGGAAGCCGACAATGCCCGCGAGGTGAATCACCGCGTTGGGCGTTTCGTCGCGGCGCACTGCGTCCCGAATCGCGCGCGGCTCGGTCACATCCGCTTTGATGAAGTTGAAATTCGGGTGATGTAAAAATGGAAGAATCGATTCGCCGCCGAAGAGCAGCGAATCCAAAATGGTGACGCGGTAATTTTGGCGCAGCAGTTCGGATGTGAGAATCGAGCCGATGTAGCCTGCGCCGCCGGTGATTAAGATATGCTTCATTCCAAACCTTCCAGTTTGATTTTGTACCCGTCGAGAACCAGCGCGGGTGCGGATTTGTCGTGGGTGACTTCGATGCCCTGTTCGAGACAGGTCAGTTTGCAAATATCCGCCACATCGCCAGAGCCGACGATGCGCGCGCGGTCATATCCTGCTTTGCGAATCTTCGTGATGTGACCTTTTACGCGCTGACGGGTGTGACGATAGACCGAGAACGAACGCTCGACATAATCCACCGCGAGGCGCGCGCGCAGGGCGAGTCCTTCGGGCGTGATGATGTAGCGCAGTTTTTTTCGCTCCGCGCGGGAGACTTTGACCGCGCCTTTGGCTATCAAGCGTTTTAAATGCCAATTGACCGTGCCAACCGCCACGCCCAATTGGGTCGCCAGCGCGGATTGGTTCACGTCGGGGTCGCTTTCGATTTGTTCGAGCAAGGTCAGCTCGCGGAGTTCGTCGTTTGTGGTGGTTTCCATGTTTCAAAATTCAGCCGCTGAATTATAACCGCGTTTGGGGGGATTGGGTACGTGGTAAATGGTAAGTGGGGCGTGGATTTGCGGTAAACTTGGGGAAATTGTTTTTCAGGAGGTCGGCTGAGTAGGTCACGTTTGTAACGTGAAGTAGGACAGGCTTAAGCCTGTTCTACGCCGCAACGACTTTTTATAACGGGGTGATTTAAGGGTAAACTTATATCAAGGTTATATGATGCAAACTTTATCGAATATGGAACTACACACCTTATCCCGCCGTGATTTTCTAAAACTGTCCGCTTCGGGCGCGCTGGGTTTTGTCCTCGCCGAAATGGGGCTGGGCAGCGCGCTTGCCGCTCCGCCCACTTCGCAGGGACGCATTGTATTTAGCGGCGTTCCGCTGATGGACGCGCCTTCGTTCAACGCCAAAGAGTTGATGAAATTTGGCATTGACGTTGCCGTGCCGCTCCAAGGCGAAGTATTAGGCGATGAAGGCTACGGCAACCCTTTCAACACGACATGGTATCAAATCGAAAATGGTTATGCTTATTCCGGCTGGATTCATCCCGTCGAGACGCTGTATCAAAAGCCCGTGTACGACATCCGCGCCGAAGGTCGGCTGGGAGAAGTGTGCGTGCCGTTCAGCATCACCCGCCTCGACCCAACGGTCAGCGCGCGGAAGGGCTATCGCATTTATTATGGCAGCGTACACTGGGTTAAGAAAATCGTTGTCACACGCGAAGAAAAAAGCATCTGGTACGAAATCTATGACAGCGAGCTGCAAACCTCTTATTACGTGCCGCATTACGACATGCGCATCATCCCCGATGAGGAGTTGACTCCGCTTTCGCCAAACGTCCCCAACGCGGATAAATTAATCGCGGTGGATTTAGCCACGCAAATGGTGACAGCATTCGAGGGGACGACGATGGTCTTCTCTTCGCGCTGCTCCAGCGGCGGAAAAGGGACGCGCACCCCAAAGGGCGAGTTCAGCACCTATCACAAGGGACCTTCCATTCACATGACCAATCAGGATGAAGAAGGTGTGGAAAATTATTATCACCTGCCCGGCGTGCCGTGGACTTCGTTCTTCACCAGCGAAGGCAATGCCTTTCACGGCACATATTGGCACAACGATTATGGACGTCCGCGCAGTCACGGCTGCGTAAATCTCGCGTCACCCGATGCGAAGTGGCTCTATCGTTGGACAAACCCCGTCGTTCCACTTGGCGAGGATTACCTGCACCAGCCCGGTTCCGGGACGCGCGTGCAGATTGTATAAACTGTATTGACCAACAAAAGGAGAAAAAATGTCAGCGTTTGATTTTAACCAATATGTATTGAAGCGGCAGGTTTTGGCATTGGGCGGAAAATTCCGCATATACGCGCCCGGCGAAAAACTCGTGTTGTATATCGAGCAAAAGCTGTTCAAAATCCGCGAAGACATCCGCGTCTATTCGGATGAAAGCAAGGCGCAGGAAGTGTTGACCATCAAAGCGCGCCAAATCGTAGATTTCTCCGCCGCGTATGATGTGGTGGACAGCGCGACCGGTCAAAAGGTCGGGGCGATGCGCCGCAAGGGACTCGCGTCCATTTTGCGCGATGAGTGGGATGTCCTCGACGTAAACGATAAGGTACTCGGCAAACTCACCGAAGACAGCATGGGCTTGGCGTTGCTGCGCCGCTTCTTGTCCAACCTTGTCCCGCAAAATTATGACCTGTTGCTCGGCGCGACCCGCGTCGCGGATTTCAAGCAGAACTTCAACCCGTTCACGTACGCGCTGAATGTTGACTTTAGCATGGATACCGCCCACCAGCTCGATCGCCGCCTCGGACTTGCCGCCGCCATCCTGCTTGCCGCCATTGAAGGCAGGCAGCAGTAGATTTTCTTTTATAGACCCTAATAGACTGTTTCTTAAGTACACGGATTACGCTGATTTCACGGATTCTCACGGATAAATCCTATAAAAATCCGTGTTTTCCCGTGTAATCCGTGTACAAAAAAGACTTAAGAAACAGCCTCTAAAGGTTTTCAAAGCCTTTAGGGTCTCACACACTTTCCCATGTCAAACCAACCTCTTTTTGCCGGGCTAGTTATAGATGAAGCGGGCAACCTTGCCGAATCGGGATGGATCGGCAGCGAGCCTTGTTATGTCATCAACGACGCGGGATTCCGCCGCCATGTCCCATCAGGGCAGATAGACCGCGCGGTGCTAAATCAAATGGCAGAGATGATGAAGGGCAGCGAAGATTTTATCTCCGCGCAGACCGCCAAACTGCTTGGGCAGGATGACCCTTTTTCCAAAGCCCTCATCGAACAGCAGTTGAAGCATATTGATCAACAATTCGAAACGTTGATGCAAACCGGGATGCCGGAAGAAATGCGCGCCTATCTCGGCATGATGGGGTTTAAGGTCATTGTCAACTATCATGGCGAAGTGGTGCGCGTCGAACAGCCCAATTCCGCTTCGGATGATGAAGGCGGGGAATAACATTATTTTTCGAGAATTCAAAGGGATGTATAATCGCCTTATGACAGAAAATTTTGAACACACACAACCTACACAAATTGAAACGGGACAACCATCCCCGATGGAGACAACGCAGCCACGGGAACTTCAAAAAGACGATACCCAACCCATCAAGCCGATTAAAAAACCTTCGCGCTGGCGCGCATTCCTCATCGGGCTGTTGGGATTGACCCTGCTCATTGGTTTGGGCGGGTTTGGCGGATACGCCACCGCCATCAACGAACGCCAAAACGCCGAAGATTCTTTAATCACCGCGCAATTGATGGAGCAATACCAACTCGCGCTGGTGGATATTCAGTTTGGGCGTTACGAAGCCGCGCGGCAGCGTCTTGATTTCATCATAAAGAATGAACCCACCTTCCCCGGCGTTCAAGAAAAATTAACCGAAGTGATGGTCATGAGCTCCATTCCGACCGCCACCGTTACGCCCACGCTCACCGCCACGCCGGATTTCAGCGGCGCGGAAAGCGCCTTTCTGCGCGCGCAGCAACTCGTCAACGCGCAAGATTGGGTAAACGCCCTGTCCGCGCTGGATATCATCCGCAAACTTGACGCAACCTACAAAACCGCGCAAGTGGACGGCATGTATTATTTTGCGCTGCGGAATCTCGGCAACGATTTGATTCTCAAACACGGCAACCTTGAAGGCGGCATTTATCACCTGACCCTTGCCGAACGTTTTGGACAATTGGATAACACGTCCATTCAACTGCGCGAAAGCGCGCGTTTGTATATCATCGGCGCGAGCTTTTGGGAATTGGATTGGCGGCAGGCGATTGCGTACTTCTCGCAGGTTGGCTCGAACGTTTGGGATGGCGATATGACCGCCGGCGAACGCTTGAATACGGCGTACATCAAATACGGCGATTATTTCTTCGAGCAGCAAAATTTCTGCGAAGCCTATGACCAATACAGCGGCGCGACCACCCTTGATGAAAGAGCCACATGGCGGCTGACCAAATCCACTGCGGAATGTTATCCGCCCACTGAAGCCCCCGTGATAGACGTGCCTGTCGCCACCGAAGCGCCCGTTACGCCTTGATGAATACGCCTGCTTCCTGGGTCATGGCGTTGACCTATTGGCTGCACTTGCTTGCAACAGTGGTGTGGATTGGAAGTCTCGCCGCTGTAAACTTGCTTGTTTTGCCATCGCTGCAAAGCCTCGAAGCAGCCACGCAAGCGCGATTTATTTCCGCGCTTCAAAAACGACTTGAACCGCTCGCCTGGTTTTGCATGGGAATTTTGCTTGCTACCGGCATGTTCCAAATGAGCGCAAACGCGCATTACAACGGCTTTCTCGATGCCAGCGCGCAATGGTCATTATCCATCCTGATTAAACATATTTTGGGCGTCCTGATGGTGGCGGTCAGCGCCTTGCAAACATGGGATGTGATTCCCGCCCTTCAACGCGCATTGATGAAAAAGGAGAACGCCGACTCCGCCGAACTTGTCCGCCTGCAAAAACGCGAAAGAATGTTGTTGCGCGTTAACTTGTTCCTCTCTGCGTTTATTCTTGCTGCAACCGCCTTTGCGCGCGCGGCGTAGAAAATAATAGACAAAATAAAACAGACCTGACATATTTCGTCAGGTCTGTTGCTTTTTTAGAACAGGGTGGGAATTTCTTCCGGGTGTTTGGCGACTTTCACCCCGGCGGCTTCGAGCGCTTTGATCTTGTCCGCTGCTGTGCCTGCGCCGCTTTCGATGATCGCGCCCGCGTGTCCCATGCGTTTTCCGGGAGGGGCTGTTTGCCCGGCGATGAAGGACGCAACGGGTTTATTCATCTTGGTCTTGATGAATTCCGCGGCTTTCTCTTCTTCATTGCCGCCGATTTCTCCAATCATGATGACCTTTTCGGTCTTGGGGTCGGCTTGGAACATTTCCAGCACATCGGTGAAGTTCGTGCCGTTGACCGGGTCGCCGCCGATGCCGACGCAGGTGCTTGCGCCCATGTTGAGATTCTTCATCGCGTACAGCACTTCATACGTCAACGTGCCGGAGCGTGAGACCACGCCCACGTTGCCGGGGATGGCGATGTTGCCGGGGATGATGCCGACCTTCGCTTCGCCGGGCGTGAGTAAGCCGGGGCAGTTCGGTCCAATGAGGCGGACTTTTTTCTGGTCGAGGTAATTGCGCACGCGCATCATATCCTGCACGGGGACGCCTTCGGTGATGCAGATGATGAGCGGGATGCCCGCGTCTGCGGCTTCCATCATCGCGTCGGCGGCAAATTTTGCGGGGACGAAGATGATGCTGGCGTTGGCGTCTGTCGCGTCTTTCGCGGTTTTGACCGAATCGAAGACGGGGATTGTATCTAAAACTTTTTCGCCGCCTTTACCGGGCGTCACACCGCCGACGACGATGTCTGAATACGCAACCATCTGCGTAGTGTGAAATAAGCCTTCGTTGCCGGTGATGCCCTGAACGATAAGGCGGGTATTTTTATCTACAAGTATGCTCATGGTATTTTCTCCATGTCATTGCGAGGAGCGTAGCGACGAAGCAATCTGTAAATTATGGGAGATTGCTCACCTGCGCTGCGCACAGGCGCAAGTGTCGCTCCGCTCGCAATGACATTTTTTATCCCTTTGCTGCCGCGACGGCTTTCTTTGCCGCATCCGCAAGCGTTTCCGCGGTGATCATGTTGGCGTTTTCCAGCAGTTTGCGACCTTCTTCCGCGTTTGTGCCGACAAGACGGACAACCATCGGAACTTTCGGCTTGACTTCATCCATCGCCACGAGAATGCCTTTTGCAACTTCATCACAGCGGGTGATTCCGCCGAAGATGTTGAACAGCACCGCTTTGACATTCGGGTCGGTGAGGATGATGCGCATGGCAGCCGCGACTTTTTTCGAGTCCGCGCCGCCGCCAATATCGAGGAAGTTTGCAGGTTCGCCGCCGAATAGTTTGATGACGTCCATGCTGGTCATGGCAAGTCCCGCGCCGTTGACCATGCAGCCGATGTTGCCATCGAGCTTGATGAAGGACAGACCATACTTGCGCGCTTCGATTTCCGCAGGCGCGTCTTCATCGGTGTCGCGGGTGGCTTCCAATTCCACCTGGCGGAAAAGGGCGCTGTCATCGAGCAGCATTTTGCCATCGAGCGCGATCATCTTCTTTTCTTTGGTGATGACCAGCGGGTTGATTTCTGCAAGCGTGGCGTCAGTGGCTTTGAACACTTCCCACAAGCCAAGCGCAATCTTGGTGAAGTCTTTCATGTATTGTTTGGGAAGTCCCATTGCCAATGCGACATCGCGCGCGGTGTATTCTTTCAAACCGATGATGGGGTCAATGTGCATCTTGACGATTTTTTCAGGAGTCTTCGCGGCAACTTCTTCGATATCCACGCCGCCAGCCGCGGATGCAATCATCACGGGCTTTTTCGCGGCGCGGTCATTGGTGATGGAAAAATAAATTTCCTGGTCAATATTGGACGCTTCATCAACAAGGACTTTACGCACGGGCAACCCCTTGATGCTCATACCTAAAATCTGCATGGCAAGTTCTTCGGCTTCGGCGGGATCGTTGGCGACTTTTACGCCGCCGGCTTTACCGCGTCCGCCGACCAACACTTGCGCTTTAATGACGACCTTGCCTCCCAGTTCTTTGGCGATTTCTCGCGCTTCCTGGGGGGTGGCTGCAACTCGTCCTTTGGGGATCGGGATGCCGTATTTCGAGAAAATGGTTTTAGATTGATATTCGTGGAGTTTCATACTTCCCTCGGGGAGGATTTTTTTTATCAAACATTTTCATTATACCAGTGAAAGAATGGCGAATCATCAAATGCGCAGGGTAATTGCATTAGAAATCTTCAGCGTCCAAAACGCAGCCTTGTATTTGAGAATCCGCTAATCCTCACGAATTTTTTTTCAGAAAGTGTATTGGTCAAGTAACAGTTGAACAAAAACCTTTTACCACGAAGACACCGAGTTTTTCCTTTGGTTTTCTC
>DZBA01000004.1:0-6626 GCA_022729775.1 Anaerolinea thermophila
ACTCGCTGTTTGCGCAAGCCGTCCGCGAAAGCGGCTTGACGGTTGTGGATGAGGGGCTTTACAAGTTCAGCCCGCACGGCTTTACCTGCTTTTTGCTCCTCGCAGAGTCCCATGCAAGTTTGCATGCCTGGCCCGAACATAACTACTGCGCCATTGATTTATTTACCTGCGCCCTGGTCAAGGATATGATGCCGCTCATCATGCGCATCAAAGAATCCTTCGGCGCGGATGATTTCGCGCTTCGCAAACTAGACCGCGAAGCGTCCATCGAAACGATGATGCCGATAGCGGTGTAACAATGAGTATTTGGTTTACAGAAGAATTGCATCCTTATTACCGTAAAGGGATTCGTGTCAAAAGAATCCTCGCGGATGAACAAACCCAATTCCAACATTTGCAATTTGTCGAGACGGAGTTCTTCGGCAATGCGATGATTCTCGATGGCATCATTCAACTCACCGAACGCGACAATATGGGCTATCACGAAATGATCGTCCATGTACCGATGCTCGCGGTGGGAAAACCCAAGCGCGTGTTGATCGTCGGCGGGGGAGATGGCGGCTCGCTGCGCCAGGTCTTGCGATATCCGTCTGTGGAAGAAGCCGTCGTCTGCGAATTGGATCAGCGCGTGGTGGATCTTTCCCGCGAATATTTCCGCGCTTCTTTTGGCGACCCGTGGTCTGATCCGCGCGCCAAGTTACTCGTCCGCGACGCGTTTGGCTTCCTCGAAGAAAACCCCGGACAATTCGATGTCATCATCTCTGACACCACCGACCCAATCGGCATGGCAGAGCGTTTGTTTTCAGATGAGTTCTACAAACTCATGGTACGCGCCTTGACGCCCGGCGGCGCGGCTTCCACTCAATGCGAACAGCCCTTCTTCGATACTGAGTTGATTAAACAGATTTATAAATCCGCGCAGGCGTTGACCAAAAATCCCGCGTATTATTATGCCAATATCCCCACCTACCCCGGCGGCGGAATTGGTTTCATGTACGTTTCCGATACGCCCTGGGAGAATGGCTTGAAGATGCCCTATCCCCCCGGCGAGAATCAATACCTGAACCCGGAAATTCACAAAGCGGCATTTGCCCTGCCGGAGTTTTTTAGGAAAGAGATGAAATAATAAGCGACCTTACGCGAAACGTTCCGAAGGTTTCTTCGTGAAGCGCGGTTGATGCGCTCAAACCTTCGGAACGTTTAAGGAATAGAAAAGCGGGTTGTGTTTGCAATCCGCTTTTATGTTTAATTTCACAAGCAAAGAAAGATAAAATGCAAATGGCTCATTGGGAATTGCCGTGATTAAAAACCATTTGGACACGGATGCGACGGATTACGCGGACAAAACACGGATTTTTTGGGAAAAAATCCGCTCGATTCCGTCGAATCCGTGTAGTCCGTGTACCAAATCACGGCAAATCCCAGAGAACCATGCAAATTCATTGCCTAATTTCAAATGCATGTGCTAAAATCCAGCAACTTTTTAACGAGTTTATTGTTATACGTAGGGTAGAGAGTCATCGCGTGTTTGTAGCAAGTGTTTCAGGTCTCACAAGTTAATATTGTCCTCCCGTCAATCTCGTATTCGTCACTGCCACTTTCATTTAAGGAGTTGCTATGTTGCGTGGATTTACCAGCGAACTAAACAGCAGTCGTTTGAAAGCAGGTGAAACTCAATTGAAGGTTGATAACATCCAACTTAACTTTGGCGGTTTAACTGCCTTGTTGGATGTTAGTCTTGAGGTGCGCCAGAGTGAAATTCTCGCCATCATTGGTCCCAATGGCGCGGGCAAAACTAGCTTGTTGAATTGCATTAGTGGGTTATATCATCCGCAAAAAGGGAAGATTTCTTTTTTCAAATCAGATGAAAAAGGTGGCGCGACCGAGCAAGAGGTCACGCGGATGCGTCCGCATCAGATCGCGCAGCTGGGCATCGCGCGTTCGTTTCAAAACATCGAGCTGTTTCGTCACATGACCGTATTGGACAATTTGCTGTCAGGTTGTCACATTCACATGAAGAGCGGTCTGCTGGCGAGCATGGTCTATTTGGGAGCCGCGCAGCGCGAGCAAATCAAGTTCCGCCAATTTGTGGAAGATATCATTGACCTGCTGGAAATCGAAGCGCACCGCAGCAAAACCGTTGGGTCGCTTTCGTATGGCTTGCAGAAGCGCGTCGAAATGGGACGCGCGCTGGCAATGCGTCCCTCCATCCTGTTGTTAGATGAGCCGATGGCGGGCATGAACTCGGAAGAAAAAGAAGACATGGCGCGCTTCATTCTTGATATTAATGAAGAGCATGGCGTGACGACGATTTTGATCGAGCATGACATGGGCGTGGTGATGGATATTAGCGATCGCATCGTGGTCTTGAATTTTGGGCAAAAAATTGGCGAAGGCACACCCCAAGAAGTGCATAATAACCCTGCGGTGGTACAGGCGTACCTCGGTGAGAACCGCGTTCATTTGCCGAACCAGTTGCCGGAGAATTAATTATGTCAGAGACATTACCCCAATTTCTTTTTGAACACGCAAAAACCAGCCCCAATAAAATTGCCCTGCGCGAGCGCAACTATGGCATCTGGCAGGCAATTAGCTGGAAGCAGTACGCGGAACATGTCAAGTATTTTTCTTTGGGACTCGTCAGTCTCGGCTTGAAACCGGAAGAGACCATTGCCATCATCGGCGATAACCGTCCAGAGTGGGTGATTTCGGAACTCGCTGCGCAGTCTGCGGGCGCAAAGTCCATTGGCATTTATCAAGATTCTGTCGTCAGCGAAATGGTGTATATCTTCAACCATGCGGATGTTTCATTTATTGTGGTCGAAGATCAAGAGCAGGTGGATAAGATTATCGAGATGCGCCCTGAGTTGAAAAATGTCCGCAAGGTGATTTATTACGACCCCAAGGGGTTGCGGAATTATAAAGAAGACTTCCTGCTTTTCTTCCCCGATGTGGAAGAACTTGGGCGCGCTTATGAAAAGGAAAACCCCGGCTGGTTCGAGAAAAAACTCGCGGAAGGGAAATCCAGTGACCTCGCGATTCTTTCCACCACCTCGGGGACAACCGGCAATCCCAAACTGGCGATGCTCACGCACAAATCCATGATTAGCATGGGACATAACTTGATGTCGGTTGACCCGCTGGTCGCCACTGATGAATTTGTCTCCTTCCTGCCGCTCGCGTGGATTGGCGAACAAATGATGTGTATGTCCTGCGGATTGCAAATTGGGTATACGGTGAACTTCCCCGAAGAACCGGAAACGGTGCAGCATGACATCCGTGAAATTGGTCCGAAGGTGATGTTCAGCCCGCCGCGCATCTGGGAAAATTTCGTCAGTCAGGTGCAGGTGAAAATCGAAGACAGCACGCGCCTGAAAAAAGGGATGTACAACTGGGCGATGGGCGTCGGTTATCAAATGGCAGATACGCGCTTCCATAAAAAGTCCCCGTCCGCCTGGTTGAAATTTATCTACTTCCTCGCCGATTGGACGGTCTTTAAGGAAATCAAAGACCATCTTGGATTGCGGCATTTGAAACGCGCGTATACCGGCGGCGCGGCTTTAGGTCCCGATGTGTTCCGCTTTTTCCACGCGATGGGCGTCAATTTAAAACAAATCTACGGGCAGACCGAAATCAATGGGATCGCGGTGGTTCACCGCGACGGCGATATCAAATTCCAAAGCGTCGGCGTGCCGATTCCTGAAACCGAAGTAAAAATTGCGGAAAACGGCGAAATCTTGATGAAGTCCCCGGCGTTGATGGAAGGCTATTACCGCAACCCCGAAGCCACAGCCGAGACGTTGATTGACGGTTGGTTACATTCGGGCGATGCCGGCTATCAAGATGAAACTGGACATCTCATCGTCATTGACCGCGCCAAAGATGTGATGACCTTGCACGATGGCACAAAGTTCAGTCCGCAGTTTATCGAGAATAAACTCAAGTTCAGCCAATATATTAAAGAAGCGGTTGTGTTTGGCGGTGATTGGCCCTTCGTCACGGCGTTTGTCAACATTGACTTTGCCAACGTCGGCAAATGGGCAGAGAATAACCAGATTGCATATACCACCTATACCGACCTCGCGCAGAAGCCGCCCGTGTATCAACTGGTGCGGAAATTTGTCGAAACCGCCAACGCGGAACTTCCGTCTGCGGCGCGCATCAAGCGCTTTGTGCTGCTGCATAAAGAATTGGATGCGGACGACGCGGAACTAACCCGCACGCGCAAAGTCCGCCGCAAGTTGGTGGCGCAGCGTTACGAAGATATTATCAACGGGCTGTACAGCGAAAACCCGCATGTGGATATTGAAACCGTCATCACCTATCAAGATGGACGCACCGCAAAACTTCAAACCCGTTTAGCGATTGAGAACTTGGAGACAACCTAATGCCGCTCTTCATTCAACTCACACTCACAGGCTTGACCAATGGCGCAATCCTCGCGCTTGCCGCGCTGGGCTTCGTGTTGATTTACAAATCCAGCGACGTGATTAACTTTGCGCAAGGTGAATTTCTTTTGATTGGCGCGTATGTCATCTTTGGGCTGGTCGCGCAGTTTGGAGTTGCCTGGCCCCTCGGAATGATTCTCACCGTTTTGATTGCCGTCGCGCTTGGTATTGCCGTCGAAAGATTGGTGCTGCGCCCGATGATTGGCGAGCCGATTATTTCCGTCATTATGGTCACGATTGGTTTGGCAAGTTTGCTCAAAGCCATTGTCGGCGCAATTTGGGGAACCATTCCGCAGGCTTTCCCTGCTTTCATTCCTTCCGCGCCGGTGAAGATTTTGGGCGCGTCGGTTGGCGAAGACCGTTTGTGGGCGTTTGTAATTGCGATTGCCATGCTTGGCTTGTTCAATATTTTCTTCACCCGCTCGCGCGAAGGAATTGCCATGCGCGCCGTTGCGGATGACCAGCAAGCCGCGCTCAGCATGGGCATCAGCGTCAAGAGAATCTTTGCGTGGGCGTGGTCTATCGCGGCGGTGACGGCTTCGCTGGGCGGGATGCTCGTTGCGAATATCGTCGGCGTCAGCGGAGAACTCGCGGGCTTTGGTCTGCGCGTCTTCCCGGTGGTCATCCTCGGCGGGTTGGATTCCATCCCCGGCGCCATCATCGGCGGAATTATCATCGGCTTGCTCGAATCTTATACGGGCGGTTACATCGGCGAAGGTTTGAATCAAGTGCTGCCCTTCGTGGTGTTGATTGTGATTTTGATGGTGCGTCCGTATGGTTTGTTCGGACAGGAAATTATCGAGCGCGTTTAGTCGTATCGTCAAGTAGTCGAATAGATAAAAGGACTCATTATGATTTCAGGTATTTTCCACAGCAGGTACGAAGATGATATGGCATTGCGCCGCACGCACGCGCAGAAAATCCGCCTTGTGATTTTGGTCATCGCTTTCATTACGTTTCCTTTCTTCGCGGATCGTTACTCCCTCACGTTGGCGAATCAAGTTGGGATTGCGGTCATCGGCGCGATTGGGTTAAACATCCTCGTCGGTTATACGGGACAAATCAGCTTGGGGCAGGGCGGCTTTATGGCGGTCGGCGCGTACGCGGCGGGTTTGCTCACGTTACATTTTGGAATGCCCTGGTGGGCGTCTACTTTGATTGCGTGTTTGTTTACCGCGTTGGTCGGCGTGCTGTTTGGAATTCCCTCCCTGCGTTTGAAGGGACTCTACCTTGCCATCGCCACGCTTTCCGCGCAAGTAATTATCTTATGGGTAGTGACTCACTGGACGGCTGTCACGGGCGGTAATGACGCGCTTGTTGTGCCATCCCCGACCATGTTTGGAATCAAACTCAATAAGGATTTTAATTTTTATTGGGTGGTGTGGAGCATTGCGCTCATCGCCACGCTGTTGACCGTGAATCTATTCCGCACGCGGTTTGGACGCGCGTTCATCGCCATCCGCGACCAGGATATTGCGGCATCGGTCATGGGCGTGGATTTGTTCAAATATAAATTGCTTTCGTTTGCCATTTCCTCGTTTTGGGTTGGGATGGCGGGCGCGTTGACCGCGCACTATCGCAGTATTGTGACGTGGGAACGCTTCACAGTGGATGTCTCGGTTTTATACCTTGCGATGATTATCATCGGCGGGCTGGGATCGGTCACCGGTTCATATCTCGGCGCGACCTTTATGACCCTGCTCCCGGTTTTGCTCACCAACTTGGGGCGCGCTACTAAAGATACCTTTCCAATTATGGAAACCATCCTGCCGTTTCTCCAGCAGGGCGTGTTTGGTTTGGTTATTATTCTATTTCTGATTTTTGAGCCAGAGGGTTTGAATAAAATGTGGAAGAACGCAAAAGATTACTTTAGGCTGTGGCCCTTTAGTTACTAACTCACCTTACGCAGTGTCATTTCGAGCGAAGCGAGAAATCTTGTCTTGCCGTAAAAGATTTCTCCTCGCTACGCTCGTCGAAAAATGCAAAAGTTTCAATATAGGAGGCGCCTGACAGAGAAGATTGACCGTTTACTTTTGTGACCGACTCGATATTTCATAACCAACTATTAAGGAGAGAATAAGAAATGTCACGCATTAAGTACACCCTGTTTGTGTTGATTGTTTTGGCTTCGATGGTCCTGTCTGCTTGCGGCGGCGGAGCAGCCGAGCCAGCCCCCGC
>DZBA01000004.1:6661-28405 GCA_022729775.1 Anaerolinea thermophila
CCCGCCGCTGCCGAACCCAAAGACCCAATTAAGGTCGGCGGCATTTTTGACTTGACCGGCGCAACAGCCGATGTTAGCACGCCTTATTCTGAAGGCGTCAAAGGTTATGTAGATTGGACCAATGCCAATGGCGGCGTGGATGGACATCCCATCGAATTAATCTCTGCCGATTATGCTTATAAGGTTGACCAAGCGGAACAACTTTACACTCAATATGTTTCTGAAGAAGTCGTCGCGTTTATGGGATGGGGTACCGGCGACACGGAAGCCCTGCGCACCAAAGTCGCGGAAGATATGATTCCTTTCATGTCCGCTTCTTACGCAGAGACTTTGATCAACCTGGAGGAAGCGCCCTATAACTTCCTGGTTGGCACATCGTATTCCGATCAGGCGATTATCTCCGCGCGTTGGGCGTTTGATGACTGGAAGGCGAAAGGCGAAGCGGGCGCGCCCAAGTTCGCGTTGATTCACCATGATAGCCCGTTCGGAACCGCGCCCGTTGCAGATGCCAAGGCGTATGTGGAATCCAACGGCGGCGAGTTCATTGACCTTGCCATGCCCAAGGGCGCGACAGATTACGTTGCCGAACTCGCGCAGATGACCACCTTTGGCGCGAATTATGTCATTATCCAAAACGTGTCCAGCCCGGCGGCTGTCCTCCTCAAGGATGCGAAGAGCCAGGGCTTTGGCGCGCAATTCATCTGCCTCAACTGGTGCGCGGATGAAATCCTCGTCAAGCTCGCGGGCGATGCGGCAGACGGCGTGATGGGCGCGATTCCCTTCGCTCCTCCTTCCTCTCCTGAAAAGGGACATGAAGACGCGGCAGCCTTCCTTAAATCCAATGGCTCCAGCCTCGAAGAAAAAGGCTTGCACTACACCCAGGGCTGGTGGACAATGGCAGTGATGGTCGAAGGAATGCGCAAGGTCGTTGCGGATGGCAAAGAAGTCAACGGCGAAAACATCCGCGCCGCGCTGGAGACTATCTCTGGTTTTAGCACCGGCGGCGTCACTTCGGATATCACCTTTACGGCTGAAAGCCATCGCGGAAACAGCGCGTTGAAGTTGTACAAGGTCGAAGCCGGCGTTTGGAAATCCGTCAGCGATTTCATTTCGGCGAAATAATGTAAATAGAGTTGTCATTGCGAGGACGGTGTTTTTCCGTCCGAAGCAATCTTATAAAAAAGGGATTGCTTCGCCGCAGCAAATGCGGCTCGCAATGACATTCCCAAATTACCGGAGTTAACCATGCTTGCTCTTAACAATGTCGAAGTCATTTATAACGATGTCATCCTGGTCTTGAAGGGAATGTCCTTGCAGGTTCCCGAAGGAAAGATCGTTGGCTTGCTCGGCTCGAACGGCGCGGGCAAGTCCACTACGCTTAAAGCCATTTCGGGGCTGCTCAAAGCGGAGGACGGTGAAGTCACCGATGGCAATATTCAATTCATGGGCGTTGATATTCAACATAAGGACGCGTCAGACATTGTA
Source organism: Anaerolinea thermophila (assembly GCA_022729775.1). GTDB lineage: Bacteria > Chloroflexota > Anaerolineae > Anaerolineales > Villigracilaceae > Villigracilis. The sequence continues at coordinate 8,147 of DZBA01000004.1, forward strand.
AAGCAGGGCATCTTTCAAGTGATGGAAGGGCGGAGAGTGTTCGAGCATCTCACGGTGGAAGAGAACCTCATTGCGGGAAGTTATACGCAGAGCAATATCAACGTGCGCGATGAAATCGAACTGGTTTATGGATACTTTCCAAGATTGAAGGAACGCCGCCACCAAACAGCGGGCTACCTCTCCGGCGGCGAACAGCAAATGCTTGCCATTGGGCGCGCGCTGATGGCAAAACCAAAACTGATGATGCTCGACGAGCCTTCGCTTGGGCTTGCGCCTTTGCTGGTGGTGGAAATTTTCAACATCATCAAGCGTATTAATAAAGAACAGAAAACGACGATTCTGCTGGTGGAACAAAACGCGAATCTAACGCTCAGTGTCGCGGACTATGCTTACATCATGGAAAGCGGGCGCATCGTGTTGGAGGGCAACCCCGATGATTTGAAGCAAAACGCCGACGTGCGCGAGTTTTATCTCGGCTTGACCGAAGTCGGGCAGCGCAAATCCTACCGCAATGTAAAGCATTACAAACGCCGCAAACGCTGGCTTTCTTAAATTTTCGATTACACATCACGCATTACGCGACACGATTGGACTCCTATGGAACTCAACGTACTCATTCAACATCTCGCTTCGCGCGCGCCGGGATTTGCGAAAAGATTGCAAGACGCAAACCTCGACCCGAATTCGATTCGCACCGCTGACGATTTGAACGCGCTGCCGGTTATCCGCAAAGACCATCTTGTCGAGTTCCAAAAAGAATCGCCGCCTTTCGGCGGTTTTCTTGCTTGCCCGCCCGGCGATTTGAAGCGCATCTTCCAATCCCCCGGACCCATCAACGATCCGGAATCCAACGTCCCCGATTATTGGCGCTGGAAATCCGCGTTAGAGGCTGCGGATTTTCATCCCGGCGATGTGGCAATTAATTGCTTTGGCTATCATCTTACGCCTGCGGGCGCAATGTTCGAAGAAGGCTTGTGGGCGGTGGGCTGCGCGGTCATCCCCGGCGGGGTGGGCAATCAAGAACAGCAAGTCCGCGTGCTGCATGATTTGAAAGTCAACGCGTATGTTGGCTTGCCTTCCTATCTTAAAGCGTTGATTGAAAAAGCCGCTGAATTGAATTTGGAATTATTCATCGAAAAATCATTTTTTACCGCCGAGCCTTTGCCGCCTTCGCTGCGGACTTGGTTGAACGAACACGGCGTTAAAATCGCGCGGCAGGGATTTGGAACAGCAGAGTGCGGAAACCTGGGTTATGAGTGTGAAGCGGAAAGCGGATGGCATATCCCCGGCGACGCGTTGATTCAAATTTGCGACATCAACAGCGGACAGCCGCTGCCGCATGGCGAAGTGGGGGAGATTGTGGTTACGCTTTTCACCCCAGAATACGCGCTTGTCCGCTTTGGGACGGGCGACCTCTCCGCGATTAATGCTGAGCCTTGCGCGTGCGGGCGCGTTTCGCTGCGCATGACCGGCTGGCAGGGACGAATCGGCGACGCGGTCAAAGTGCGCGGGATGTTCCTGCATCCGCGCCAGTTGCGCGATGTCATGTCGCGCTTTCCCGACCTGACGCGCTGGCAGGCTGTCATCACCCGCGCGGAGCATAAGGACTTCTTCGCGGTCAATATCGCCGCAAAAGATGACGCCGATTTGAAGAAGCGTTTGTTTGCCGCCATCCGCGATGGTTTGAAATTTCAAGCGGAAATTAATTTTGTGAGTGAAGAGCAAATTCCACCCGATGCGCCGCCCATCAAAGACGAGCGCACGTGGGAATAATAAATAAAAAAACTTCCGAGATTTTGGTCTCGGAAGTTTTTTGTTTGTCCTGTTTTTTTTATTAACTTACCTTACGCAGTGTTGTCGTTTCGACGAGCAGAGCGAGGAGAAACCTTTTGTCGCAGGGCAAGATTTCTCGCTTCGCTCGAAATGATACCGCGTAAGGTCACTTATTAACAGCACGACCTTACATCTATAAACTTGATGACAGATTGTGTCAAAACGCTTTTGATTGCTTCTTCTGTCATCCCGTCAATTTTGAAAGTGACCACGCGCGTCTTGGCGTCTGTCCCTGAAAATTGACCGAAGGAGATGAAGTTGCCGCCAGCGTCTGCAACTGCCTTTGTAATGGTCGCCAGCTCGCCTTTGTGGTCATCCACTAAAGCGGTCACGCGAATGCCTTTGGTGCGCGCGCCCATCAACTCCAGGAATATCTTGAACAGGTCTGTTTCGGTAATCATGCCCACGACTTTGTGTTCATCCATCACGGGCAAACCGCCGATTTTTCTGTCCGCCATGATGCGCGCGGCTTCTTCGATGGGAGTGTCCGCTTGCACAGATTCTACTTTGCGCGTCATCACTTCCTGAACGGTGATTTTGCTCATCAGGTAGTTCATTTCCCAAACGCTCAAGCTCGAAACCGGGGATGGGGAAGCGTTCAGCAAGTCTTTGTCCGAAACGATGCCGACCAGTTGTCCATCGTGCAGCACGGGCGCGCGGCGGATTTTTTCTTTCTTGAACAGCGCCAGCGCCTCGTGAACGGGCATGTCTTTCGTAAGCGCAATAACAGGGCGTGACATTCTTTCACCGACTAACATGGGGAGCCTCCTGGAGAGTTTGAATTTTGTATGTCTATTATAAACCGAGATATGCTTCGCGGACGTGTTTGTCTTTGATGAGTTGCCGCGCGGGACCTTCAATCTCAGACCTGCCTTCGGACAGCACGTATCCATAATCGCTGATGGCTAATGCCATGTGGACGTTTTGTTCCACCAGCAAAATGGTGATGCCTGCATCGCGCAAAGCGCGCAGGCTTTCAAAGAGTTGCAGCACAAGCACGGGTGCAAGACCCAGTGAGAGCTCGTCAATCATCAACACAATGGGGTCAGCCATGATGCCGCGCGCCACCGCCAGCATTTGTTGTTCGCCGCCGCTGAGCGTGCCTGCTTTTTGCGTTTGACGCTCCAGCAGGCGTGGGAACATGGTGTAAACCTTTTCCAGGTTGTCTTTCACTTTTCCGCGCGCGCGCTTATTCGATGCGCCCATTTCCAGGTTTTCGTACACGCTCATATCTGTAAACAGCTGCCTGCCTTCGGGGACGAGTACCAGACCCATATCCGCTTTGGTATATGCAGGCACGCGGCTGACATCCTTGCCTTCGAACCAAATCGTGCCGCTGAGGGGTTTGATCAAGCCCATCACAGTGCGCAGCATGGTGGTCTTGCCCGCGCCATTTCCACCGACGAGACAGGTTAATTTTTTCTCTTCCAGTTTGAGGTGCGCGCCCCATAGAATTTGCACTTCGCCATATCCGGAGGCGATATCACGAACTTCAAGAATAGCCATGTTACTCCTCCTCCATCAATCTTTCGGCGAGTCTTGGGTCGCCTAGATACGCTTCGATTACTTTTTCATTGTGGACAATTTCGCTGGGCGAACCTTCCGCGATTTGCTCGCCGTAATCCAGCACGATGATGCGGTCTGATACGTTCATCACCGCTTTCATTAGATGCTCGATCATGATGATGGTGACGCCCTGCTCGCGGATGTTCAACACGGTTTGAATCATGCCGTCCACTTCGGAGGGATTCAAACCCGCGAGGACTTCATCCAACAGCAGCAGGTGCGGATGTGAAGCCAGCGCGCGCGCCATCTCCAGTCTTTTCTTCTGCGCGACGTTAAGCGTCCCGGCGAGCTGATCCGCTTTCGCTGCCAGACCGACAAACGCGAGAGTCTCATCCGCGATTCTTGCGGCGTTTGATAAGTTTTGATTTTCATGCCCAAAACATGAACCGACCATCACGTTTTCGCGCACGGTTAGTTCATTCAGCGGGCGGACGATTTGATGCGTGCGCGCCATGCCCATCTTGGCGAGGTGATAGGGCATTTTCTTTGTCACATCCTGCCCGCGAAAGATGATGCGCCCTTCTTCGGGATGGTACACGCCGTTGATGGTGTTGAATAGCGTGGTTTTGCCCGCGCCGTTTGGACCAATCAAACCGAGGATTTGTCCTTTGGGCAGGTCAAAGGTGACTTGCGTCAGCGCTTGTAAACCGCCAAAGCGTTTGATAACGCCTTGCACTTGTAAGAGTATGCTCATACCAAAATCCTCCGCAGCCATGCAAATCGTTGTCGCAGCCAGCCGACCAAACCCGCCGGGATGAACAGGATGATGATTAACATCAACAGCCCCGCGATGACCAATTGGAAGTCTTTGAGCGGCAGCGAGCCAATCATCACATCGCTGGTCAGCAACAATCCGCGCAGGCGTTGATATCCAAGCGCGCCGATGACAGGTCCCAGCAGCGTGCCTTGTCCGCCGAGCATAATCATCACCAACGATTCAATCGAAAATCCAAGACGGAATGCGTCGCTGGGTTCTACATTTCCATTTTTGAAGAAGAACAGCACGCCCAACATGCCCGGTAGAAATGCCGAGGCGACAAATGCCAGCGTTTTTGTATCGGGTGTGACAACGCCCATGACTTCGGCGGCGTCTTCATCTTCGCGGATGGACATTAATCCCAAACCGAATTTACTGGTTTTGATGTAGTAACTGAAAACCAGCGCAAAGACCGCAATGCCGACCACGCCATAGTAGGTGAGCCAGAGCGCGTCTGCCGCGCCGCCGTATTGTTTGTAAACGCTGAACTGCAATTCGATTCCCGTCGGACCGCCAAACGGTTTGAAGTTCGAGACGAAGGTTCGCACCGCTTCGTTTACGCCGATGGTAGCCAGCGCGAAGTATGCGCCGCGCAGCCTGAGAATGGCTTTGCCGAGTAAGAACGCCAGCAGGGCTGCCGCCGCGCCGCCGCCCAACACCGCCAGCGGAAGGGGCGCGCCCCACGTATCCATCAGGTACATGCCTGTATATCCGCCCAAGCCGTAAAAGACCACGTGACCAAACGAGACATAACCCGTATAGCCCATGATGATGTTCAAACTAATTGCCATGCTGATTGCCAGCAAAATGGTGAAGCCCGTCTCGCGCAGCCCTGCATTTTGCGAAAAGATGGGCGCAAGTCCCAGCGCAAGCACGATGAGAAGCGCAACCCAGAAACCGGGATGAAGCCATTGTTTCATTTTTTGCCTCCCAATAAGCCGCTTGGTTTTACTAATAGAATGAGAATGAACAAAACGAATTCGATGACGGGAACCCATGTATTCGGCATCGCCAGCGGCAAAACGCCTTCCAGCACACCGAGAATTAATCCGCCGACCAATGCCCCCAGCGGATTTCCCAACCCGCCCAAAACGCCGATGATGAAACTTTTTTGCTGGTACACATCGCCGGAAAGGATGGTGAATGAGAAGAAGGTGGCAATCAATCCGCCTGCAATTGCCGCGAGCATGGTGCCGATTCCAAAACTTAACGCGAGAATGCGCGAGGATGGAATTCCCATCAGTTCGGCTGCCGAGCGGTTATTCGACACAGCGCGGATGTATTTGCCTGTGCGGGTGCGGTAGAGGAAGGTGTAAAGAATCGCGGTCACAATCAACGTGACCAGCGCGGCAATTAATCTTGTCCCTTGCAATGTCAGCGGACCTACTTCGACATTCCCCAAAGAGAAGCCTGTATCGCGCGGGGTGGTGGTAAACGCGGCTGTTCCCAAACCGATGACAATCATATTGATGGAAAACGTCGCAAGCAATGTCGAAAGATAGGGAGCGTTGATAACCCGGGTGATGGCGATTGCGTAAATCAGAATCCCCATGAGCAATCCCATCAACGCAACAAGGACGAGCGCAAGATATGGGTTTAACCCAAGTCCGCTGAAAAGCAGGTACACGCCAAACATCCCCAACGAGATGAGCGCGCCATGCGCCAGATTGATCACGCGCATCACGCCCCAAATTAGGTTGAGACCCATCGCGGCAATTCCGTAGACTACGCCAATCAACAACCCGTCAACTAAAGAAGTAAGTATTGCGCCAGCATTCATGTGAGGTCGCCTCCGTGAATGTAAACAAAGTTCCCCGCAGGCGGTTTTACACCTGCGGGGAGAGGGGAGAAGAAACTTATCTGATGGGGTAAACCGATTCGGCTGTCTTGCCTTCTGCGGGCCACACTACTTGTTTGATCAATGCGCCACCCGCGTCTTTTTGCCATTGGATGTAAACCATCGAGTGACCAATTTGCAAGCCGTGATTCTCAGCGGATGTGTCGAACTTGATTTTGCCAAAGAAGGTCATCATGTCCACGCCGTCGAGCGCGGCTTTTACGGCTTCGGCATCCAGTGATCCGGCGGTTTCGATTCCCTTTTGAAGAATCAAGCCCGCCGCGTATCCGCCTGCCGCGTGGTAGGAGGGTTCTTCGCCGTAGGCAGCTTTATACGCTTCGATGAATTCCGCGCCTGTGGGACCATAATCCGGCGTGAAGGCGGCGAGGGGTTCCCATTGGCTGGGTCCGACAATGCCCAGAGCGGCGTCGCCGATTTCAGCAAAGGTCGGTTCGGGGGGAGCAACCAAAAGGGAAATGAATTTTGTTTTGACGCCCTTATCGAATAAGGATTTGGCAAACTGCTGACCATCGGCAAAGTGACCGCCGCCCATGACCGCATCTACATCGGCGGGGATTTTATTGATGATGGGCGCGAAGTCTGTCGTGCCGCTGTCATAGCCTTCGTTCAGGACGATTTCATAGCCTTTTTCTAGCGCGTATGCTTCGAGCGCGGAGGCAACATCGGTGGAGAATTTATCATTCTCATGGATGATGGCAATCTTTTTCGCGTTTGCGTCGAGGCTGGCAAGCAAATCAGCAGAGCCGGTCAAGTAGGCGCTGGCGGGGGTGTAGGCTTGATAAACCAGCGTGTAGCCTTTTTGATAGGTGCTGTCAGATGCCGCGCCTGTCGTTACCATGATTTTGCCGTACTGCTCGGCGATGACCGCAGAGGCATCCGCAAGACCGGAGGAATACGGGCTGATGAGGAAGTCGGCGTTGTCTTCGGTGACAAGTTTGGTGTAGAGTTCTTGCACGCGGTCTTTGTTGGATTCATCATCATAGAATTTGGATGCAAATTTGACCATTGTGCCGTCGGCAAGTTTGATTCCGCCCGCGGCGTTGACTTGCTCCATCCACAGGTTAAAGCCATTGTTCTGGCGGGTTGATTCTACATTCAGTTTGCCGGTCAGTGACGCGGTGAAACCTACGACGGCGGTTTTTTCTGCGGCAGCGGGCGCTTCTTCTGCGGCGGGCGCTTCAGGTTCAGCAGCGGCAGGCGCTTCGGCAGCGGGCGCTTCGGTGGGCGCGGGGCTTCCGCAAGCGGCGAGCGCAAGGCTCAACACAACCAGTAAAGCCAATACGTTTAACAATGAACGTTTCATATTCAAACAAGCCTCCTTAATGGGTATGACAGATATTTTGAAGCCACGATAACGTGACCACACTTGAATACATTATATGGAAGCAGGGGTAATATCGAATAAAAAACATATATGGATTTATAAATAATTTGTAAATAATCCAATCCGCAATCGGAAACACCGTATGACGGCAAATCCCATAGAGCCAAAAAATTGCAATTTCATTGCAAGTTAAAATCGAGTAAAATTGACCAATTCCGGTACTTATAAGAAAAGTTTATTCTATTTGCACTGCAGGAGGAAGCAAGAAATGTTTGTAACGAAGAATCTTTACCAAAACGACGAAACGTGGGCAAAGTCTCCTCTTGGAAATTCTAATGAGACCATCGGCGGATGGGGGGGTTTACTTACATCAGTCACCATGATGCTCAATGGAATTGGCTATAACGAAACCCCGCTGACTGTTAACGAAAAGATGAAAAAGGCGGGCGGCTTTCAGGGCGCGTTTTTTATTCCCAGCGTGCTTCCTTACGTTTGGCCCAATTGCGCATACCGTGATATGCAGCCTTGCGAATCTTTCCCCGCGCCTATTCCACAAATTGACGCGGCTGTTGCGCAGGGCAAGCCGGTCATTTTGCAAGTGGATTGGAACAAACAGGCGGGTATTCAAACCCACTTTGTTTTAGTCAAGGAAAAAAAGGGAGAGGACTACTCTCTTTATGATCCTTATAAATATGGCGGTGACGGTCCAGATAAAGAAGTCTTATTGACAAAACGTTATAAATACAACGGCGCGACCCTTCCTTCTGAAATCAGCGCGGTGTTGTGGTTTGATGCATACAGCGCGACTCCGCCCGAACCGCCCAAAGTAACAAAAGCTCCCGTGCCTGCCGAGCAATATATCCTTTATGTAATGGAAGATGACCTTTCCCTGCGCGCGGAACCTTCCACCACCGGCTATCTCTGGAAGCGCATGTTGCTTGGTTCTGAGTTGACCTGTCTTGAAGAAAAAGCAAAAGCCAAAGCGAAACTTGGCGTGCAAGGACAGTGGATTCAAGTGCAAGACGCAAAAGGCGATCAAGGGTATGTTGCCGCGTGGTATGTTTCTGATTCAAAGGCAAAACCCGCGCCTGCGCCTACTCCTTCGACTTCGACTGCTGCGCCCGCGCCCAAACCCGCTTCTGGCGCTGCGCCCAAACCTGCGGCGGCTCCTGTTCCCGCGCCTGCTGCTGCGCCTGTTCCGCCCGGCGCGATTGCGTTATTCCCCACTGCGGAATTGGCTCTGCGCTCGCAGGCTATTGTGTCTGATAACACCCTTATCCGCCGCGTGCCTGTAACAGAACAACTCATCAGTCTCGAACCAGCCAACCAGACCATCGCCAAAGTCGGCGTGGAAGGGCAGTGGCTCAAAGTTCGCGACGCGAATAAAAAAGAAGGGTATGTCGCCGCGTGGTATGTCAAGTATGCGGGTGGCTCCACCGCTACTGCGGCAGCTACTGCCGCGCCTGCCGCAAAAACCGGCAAAGTGAAAACAACGGTTGAGATGGTTTCCCTTCGCAAAGAGCCGGTGATTAGCGATGCTTCGTTGATTAAGCGCGTGCCACTCAATTATGAATTTACAATCGCGGAACCCGGGGGCGAAGCCAAAGTCGGCGCAAATGATAAATGGATCAAAGTTAAAGATGCCACCCATGAAGGTTATGTGGCAGCTTGGTTTGTGGCGTTCTAATTATGTCAAACGAAACTGAAACCTCACGCACAACAAAAATATTTATTTCCTATTCCCGTAGGAATAAAGTATTTGTCAAAAAATTAAACGACGCATTAGACTCCGCTGGCATAGATGCCTGGGTGGATTGGGAGGGGATTCCCCTCAGTTCCGATTGGATGGCGGAAATTTCCGCGGCAATCGAAGCCGCCGATGCGTTTGTATTCGTCATCAGCCCGGATTCTCTCAAATCCAAAATCTGCATGGATGAGTTGGAACTCGGTGTGAAATATAACAAAAAAATCATCCCTGTCTTATACCTCGAACCTCAAAAGGGACAGGATATGCACCCGAAGTTAGCCTCGACCAACTGGGTATATATGCGTCCCAAGAAGGATGACTTCAAAGCGACTGTTCCCAAACTCATTTCTGCCATTCAAACTGACTTGGGCTGGCTGCAAAAACACACCCGCCTGTTACAGCGCTCCCTTGAATGGGACGGTAAACAGCGTAATCACAGTTATTTGCTGCAAGGCGCAGATTTGGATGACGGAGAAGATTGGGCAACCCAAGCAAACCCGGAAGTGGGACGAACTGTCGTGTCTGTGCAAGCGGAATACATTCATGAGAGCCGCAAAACTGCCGTCTGCCGCCAGCGCAACCTGACTATTGGCATTGGCGTCGCTTTGGTATTCAGCGTACTCATGGGTATTTTTGCTTTTATGCAGCGCAGTGTCGCGCTGGAAAACGAACAGAAGGCAAAATCCAGCCAGGCAACTGCGGTGGCAAATGAAATGGCGCGCGCCACCCAGCAGGTCATCGCGGAAGAAAACGCGAAGATTGCGGAAGAAAACGCAAACATCGCCAAAGCGCAGCGCAGCGCGTCAGAAGCGCGCATCTATCAGAGCGAGGCTGGAAAGTTGAACACCAGCACCCTCTTGGCTGTGGATGCCTTCAAAAAACTTCCCACCCTGCGCGACGCGGAAGATGTTTTGCGAAGCAATATCAGTATGCTTCCCGTTCCGATTAAACAAATTAATGTAGGCGCGCGCATCTCGAAAATTCAAACCAGCCCTGACCGCACGAAATTCGTATCTTCGGATGAAAGTGGGCAAGCCTGTGTCTGGAGCGCGGAAGATGGGGAAAAGTTTTTCTGCGTTCAACAAGAAGGCGTATTGTATGATTCTATCTTTAGCCGCGATGGGAAATTAATCGCAACGGGTTCATCCAAAGGCGTGGTCAGCTTGTGGAATGCAGAAACCGGCAAACTGGAAAAATCCTTTCAACTCAAGGGCGTCATTTGGGATTTGCAAGCGCACCCCAACGGCTCATGGCTTGGGGTAGCGGCGAGCTATGGCGTTACCTTGATTGATATGGAAAAGTTAAAAGAACTTACCACAAACGTTACTGCTAGCGACGTTTATAAAATAGACTTTTCTTCCTCTGGCAAGTATCTAGCTATCGGGCAGGTAAATGGAAGTGTCTCTGTGTGGGATATTCCCAATGGGCGCACGCTTGCGGGTCCCCAACACAACAACGAAGTGATAGATGTGTCGTTTAGCCCGGATGGGAACTGGGTCATCAGCGCGGGGGCAGATAGTACATCCCGCGCCATGAAAATCGGCGATGGCAGGCAAAAATATTCCATTACGCATGGCGACTGGGTCGAATACACCGCGTTTGGTCCCGATGGCTCTTGGTATGTTACTGTATCGGATGATAACTATGTTCGCGTAATTGATACGATCTCTGGTCAAGAGAAGTTGCGCATGGCACATGATAGTTTTGGAACTAGGGCGCGCATCAGTTCCAACGGGCAATGGATTGCATCCACCAGTTATGACCATACCGCCAGAGTTTGGGACGCGTTGAACGGCACGCAGGTTATACAAGTTCCCGTTGCGGATATTGGCTCCGCGATTGAATTTAATCCCACCGCCACCCGTTTGATTGTAGGCGATAGGCAGGGCAACATCACGCTTTGGGATACTTCCAGCCTTCAACAGCGCGAGGGTCATGTCCCCTTTACAGATTATCTTCACGAGGCGAATTTCAGCCCCGATGGAAAATGGCTTGTTGCAAATGCGGATGATAAAAAAGTATGGATTATCCCATCTGATAAACTTGGCAGCAAAGACGATGAACGAAAAGTCTTATTTTCTGTAAAAGGCTTGACTTATGATACGGCAATCAGCGGCGATTCCAAGTGGTTTGTTGCGGTGGAGTATGACAGCGTTATTGCTGAATATAACCGCGCGGTATTGTCCAGCATGGATGGCGCTAAAAAAATCACCCTCACTCATGACCTGAGGGTGATTCAATATGTCATCTTTACCCCGGACAGCAAACAGGTTATTACTGCTGACGAAAGCGGCGTAGTTTATCTTTGGGATGTTGAAACCGGCGAAAGAAAGGGCGAACTTCAAGCCGATGGCGTAATCCTTTCGCTCGCAATTTCTCCTGACGGAAAATATCTTGTAGCCGGCATCGAAGAAGGCAACGTCAATGTCGTGTGGGACCTCACAACCATGACGCAGGTTGCAACGCTTGACCAGATTGGCGCAACGAACATTGCCGAATTCAGCCCAGATGGAAAGTGGCTTGCTACAGGCGGGTCTGAATCTTCCGTGCAGCTGTGGCACGCAGGCGATGGAACTTTCGCTCCCACAGAGAATGTCTTCAACACGGTGGGCGGCTTGTTTGCCGCGAAATTCAGCCCAGATAGCGCGATTCTCTCCGTAGGCGATTCCAACGGTTACGTCTATTTATTCGATATGAACCGCATGGAAGAGGTCGCCCGCTTACGGCATGTGGATAAAATTACCGGCATCTCATTCTCGCCGGATGGAAAGCGCATGGCTGTCGCTGCCCAGAAAAGCGCAGCCTTGTGGGATGTGCTAGCCATTCCATTCCTTTATAGAGACCAATTAATTGAAACCGCGTGTTCGCGCTTAGTCGAGAACCTTAGCGACAGCGATTGGCAAACCATCTTTGGCGCGGCGGAATATCAGCTCACTTGCCCCAACTTGCCGGCAGGCAAAAACTAGATGCTCGGGAGAAGCCCCTATGGAAAATCAATCTCAACAAGTTGCTCCTATCTTAATCACAGCATGGACAAAGTACGCCCAGTTCAATGAGGTATCCCTAAAGCGTTCAAAAGCCTATTTGCAAATGCGCCGCTGGATTATCGTCATGGGCATTCTTGCGACCATGTTCGCCATCCTCGTCGAAACCTACCCACCCAGTTTCCCTGTATTGGGAAGCATTATCTTGAAAGTGTTTTTGATTTTGTCGCCAATCACTGGTTCCATTTTGGCAAGTGTGACCAGCAAACGTTTCTCGAATGGTGATTGGTTGATTTCCCGCGCGGGCGCGGAAGAAATTCAAAAAGAAATTTACATGTACCGCACCATCCTAAAAAGTTCCAATGACCGCCGCGCCTGGCTCGAAAAACGCCTTGTTGAAATCCAGCGGCAGGTCTTTCGTGGGATGGGCGGTGAATTCATCCTCAAACCGTATGAAGGGCAGTTGCCACCTTATTACAACCCGGAAGACCCCAGCAGCGACTATGGCTTCGACGATATTTCCGGCGATGATTACTACCGCTACCGCCTTTCCACTCAGCTTGCTTGGCATATCAAAAAAATCAATATCCATGAAACGGAACGCACCCGCCTGCTGTGGTTTATCTATACCACCGCGGGAGCAAGCGCGTTTTTAGTCGCATTAGACGGCGCCGTCGAAGGTCCTTTTAGTTTATGGGTGGCGTTTACCGCCGCTTTGACCGCTGGCTTTTTAGCGTGGCAGGAACTTCGCAACCTCGATGAAGTCATCCGCAATTACAGCAAGGTCATCATGGAATTGACCGTTGTTTATGACCATTGGATGAACCTCGAGCCTGAGGAGCGCACAACTAACGAAACCAACAAGATGGTAAAAGCCACAGAAGATGTACTGTGGAGTCAGAACGTCGAATATATCAAATCCATGCAGGAAGCCCTCTCGGACGATTCTTTGGAGCGCGAAGCTAGCTTGATCAACCGCGTCATCAAGGAATCTGTAGAGTCAACCGAACGCCTGAGCCAAGCCATGAGCGATGCCATCGTAGACCAGACGCGCGAAAGCCTGAAAGCCGGCGAAGAAAGACTTACCGAAACTTTCAAAGAAGCGCTTGGCTCACTGGCGCAAGAGGCATCCTCTGAACTGGTGCAAGCGGAACTGGAATCCATGCGCGCTGCCATTGAAGATACGTTGGAAGACCTTTCACAGCGTATGGGCATGAGCTCCTTCCTCAAACAAATCGAAGATGAATTCGCTGGCGTTGAAATTGGCTCGAACACCCCATCCAGTGTTCTGAACAGCCTGCTTGCCCGATACCCCAAAACCATTGAAGCAAAAGGATAATAGCCATGACAGACGAAACCAGCAAACCGGCTGCTCCTCCCGCCGAACCAACTACTCCGGTTGTATTGCCTCCTTCTGACATCACGAAGGAAATCACTTCTGCCGCTCAATCACAAATTTTCAAGCCTGTCAGACCCGAAGTACGCCCGCACGCCTTTGTGGTCATGCCTTTTGGAAAGAAAAAAGGCGGTGATGGCTCGCTGTATGACTTCAACGCCATTTACAAATTCCTGATCAAACCCGCGTTGGACGAGGCTGGCTTTGAACCCTTCCGTGCCGACGAAGAAACAACCTCCGGCGACATCTTGACTGATATGTTCCAAGAACTGTTGCTTGCCGACTTGTGTTTATGCGATTTGAGCATTGACAACGCCAATGTGTATTATGAGCTTGGCATCCGTCACGCCTTCCGCAAGCGGGGAGTGGTTCACATTCAAGCCGGGCGCGCTTACATGCCTTTCGATATTTTCAACGTTCGCACGCTGCCCTACCACATCACCGCGGAAGGCGTCCCCGACCCGGCGTTTATCAAATCTGACATTCAAGCCATTTCGCGCATGACCAAAGATACGTGGATGTCAGACCGCGACGCGATTCACAGCCCCATCTTTAATCTGCTCTCCGGGCTGAAAGAACCATCCCAGAAGATGCTGCGCACGCCGCTGGCAACCGGGTTCTGGCGCGAATATAAAGAATGGCGCGAAAAAGTCACCGTCGCGCAGCGTTTGAAGCGCATTGGAAACATCCTCCTCCTCACTGAAGAAATTCGCAACCCGCTCATCAAAGAAGAAGCCATTGGCGAAGCAGGCAAGGCGCTTGCAAATTTGGGACGGCATGAACTGGCGCTTACGCAATATCGTAAAGGCTTGGAAGTTAATTCTGAAAGCATCCTTTTCCGCCGCCAGGAAGCATTCCACTTAAACCGCATCGGGCGTTCCGAAGAGGCGATTATCAAACTCGAAAGCCTGTTGAGCGAATACCCGAACGACAGTGAAGCAATTTCATATCTCGGCAGGATTTATAAAGAGATGTGGGCTGCGCCCTGGAGCAAGATAAAAGACAAAAAACTGCGCGTCAAAACCGCTTTCAAATCCTATCACTGGCTGATTAAAGCCGCCGATATTTACATCAAAGGCTTCCGCATTGACCTGAATAACTATTACCCGGGCGTCAACGCGCTAACTCTTTGCTCCATTGCCGTTTATCTTGCAGATAAGTTCGATGACAAAAAAGACCCCGACCCGGATATTACCCGCATCCGTGGCGAACTTCAGGAGTTACGCGGCGCGTTGGTCTTTGCGCTCGAATCCAAAACCTATGACGAAAATGCAGACTACTGGTCGTTGGTTTCACTTGCCGAATTATTTGTTCTTGTTGCGGATAATGTCTCCAGTGTGTCGCGCGCCTACCGCAAAGCGTTGACCGCATCCCGCCGCAATCTTGCTGATTTGAATTCCTCCCTGAAACAATTGGAAATGCTTCAATCTCTTGGTTTGCGCAGCGAGTTTGTGCAAGCAGGCATTGATACAATTTCCGATGAAATTCACCGCATCAACAGCGAAGGCGATGAGCAGATTGTAGATGACCGCTCGCCTAAGTTGATTCGAGATAAATACAAGTGGAAAGGCTTCCTCTTCTCTGGGTATATGGTAGATTTCCCCGGAAAAGAAATGTGCGCTTTTCCCGCTGCGGAAGAATCAAAAATTCGACATGAAATTCATAAAAAACTGGAGGCGCTTGGCGCGCAAGTGGAAGACCGCGCGTTTCTTGGGGGACTTTCCGCAGGCAGCGAAATCATCTTCGCTGAAGTGTGCGCGGAGATGGGACTGCATGTCAAAGTATTTCTCCCGCTTCCAGAGCAGGCATACATCCGCAGGTTTGTTTCCATTGCAGGCGACTCTTGGGTTGACCGCTTTTATAAAATCCGCAATCATCCGCTGGTGGATGATATTTATCAAATCGAAAGCGTCGGCTCTCCCAAAGAAGGCGATGACCCTTACGAGCGCAACAACCGCTGGATGTTATATTCAACCCTGAAGTATGGCGTGGATAATGTGCTACTGATTGCCCTATGGGATGGCAAAACAGCGCAAGCCAAAGACCGCGATGTTCGCCTCGTGAATCATATGATTGAATTAATGCGTGATATGGGCGGTCGGATTGAGCAAATCAACCCAGCCAAGTACACATCCAAATTTGTAGATGTCGCTTCCCCGACCCCCGCAGAGGATCTAAAACCCGCCGCGCCAAACGATGACGTAAAACAGCCTGCGCGCGCTCATAAACCGGTAGAAAAAACGCAAAGACTCCGAAAGAAATAACCGCGTTTCTTGATATGAAAACATAAAGTGAGACCTGTCTATTTGACAGGTCTCATTGTTTCTGCTGCTTTTTGTTTAGGATAGGGCCATATTTCGTTTTTGACTCCTCTGGCAAGGAAGAAGTCTCCCGCGCGCACCGTTTCGGTTCCTTCCAGCGTGTGAACTGTGACCATGCCGTTTTCGTCTCCGCCTGTCACATCTACCAATGGCACGAGCATGGTTAACGCTCGCTTGACGCAAAACCCCGGTGAAATAACCTCGTATGTTTTGTCAAAAATTTCAGCGTCTACGGGCCAGGCGTCATTAGGTTTGTCTAATTCGCTGACGAGAAAATCGCCTTTCTTCGCGGTCAATGTCGCGCCCCACTCTGTTTTAACCTCCATGGTTTGCGGCTCATTTTCATCAGGAAGAAAAGGCGTGGCGCGGCGCTGTACAATACTTTGGTAAGGCTTGAATTTCAAGGTCTTTATGATTGGGTCATCAGACATCAAAATAATTGCTTCTTTCATGTTCATACTCCATTTCATCGAATACATATCAAACGGGTGGGTTGCAAACGAGTTGACAAAAGAACGTTCCGAAGGTTTTGTCGAGAAATTTCTGACCATTTTTACCAACCTTCAGAATGGCTTCAACTGATAATGAAGCGCCTCCATATAAAACAATGACTAGGACGATTTTAACGGATAAACACCATGAAACCAGCTGGTTTGCAAATCACCATTTCATTGTTGTGAAACTTTATCTAAAGCCTCATCCCTCAAACCGATACCCAACTCCATGCTCGGTGTGAAGGTGTCGCGGCTTGAGCGGGTCTTCTTCGATTTTTTGCCGCAGCCGCCCAATGTACACGCGCAGGTACTCAGATTCATTTCCATATTCCGCGCCCCATACGTTTTGCAAAATTACGCGATGCGGCAGCACCTTGCCCGCGTGTTTCAGCAGGTAGATAAGCAGGTTGAACTCGGTGGGGGTTAGGTCTATCGGGGCATTTTTCACTGTAACCATGTGCCGGTCCATATCCACGCAAACATCACCGCGCACCAGACGCTCTTCATTTGAGGAAGGTTCTTGCCAGCGCGCGCGGCGCAGCACGGCTTTGATGCGTCCCATTAATTCGCCTACGCCAAATGGTTTGGTCAGGTAATCATCCGCGCCGAGGTCGAAGGCTCGCACTTTGTCGCTTTCTTCCCCAAGCGCGGTGAGAATGATAATGGGCGTCATGGATAATTCGCGGATGCGTCGCGTGGTTTCCAGCCCGTCCAAGTGCGGCATCATCAAATCGAGAATCACAAGGTCAATATTCTCATTGTTGAACATTGCCAGCCCCTCCAACCCATTGGAGGCTGTGACTACTTTATAATGCCGCGCTTCCAAATTACGCCGCACAAAATCGCGCAGTGATTTCTCGTCATCTACGACAAGCACAACAGGATCATTCATACAACCTCGTCTTTCATTTCATCGCGTAAATTCAACGGAATGGTGAATACAATACACGCGCCCGCGTTTGCGGTTTCTGCCCATATTTCGCCTTTATGCGCGCGCACCGATCCTTGACAAATTGCCAAACCCAGCCCTGCGCCGCTGGTCATGCGCGACAGGCTGTTATCTACCCGGTAAAATCGCTCAAAGATACGCTGGCTCTTATCGGGTGGAATGCCGGGACCATCGTCTATGATTCGGAAAAGAATGGCTTCACCCTGAAGTTTGACCTTGACGTGAATCCGCACTCCCTCCCCGCCATATTTGATGGAATTTTCAATGAGGTTGCGGATGATGGTTTCGAGCCGCGTTACATCTGCGTAGAGGGGAGGCAGGTTCGGTTCGATCTCGATATAGAACTTGCTTTCATGATTCAGGTTTGCCTGCTTCGCCGCGCGCCTGATGCACTCCTCGATATTACACTTCTCCAGTGACAATCGCAGTGAGCCTGATTCGATGCGCGACAAATCCAAAAGGTTGTTCACTAAATTTGTCAACCTGTCCGTCTCATTTGAAATGATGGATAAAAACTCGCGCTGCGATTTATTGTCCCACTCCACATCTTCTGCCAGCAGCGTGGATGCGTAGCCCTTGATTGCCGCGAGCGGCGTGCGTAACTCATGAGAAACTGTCGAGATGAGGTTCGACTTCATGCGGTCTAACTCGCGGTCCGTAGTGATGTCATGCAGAATCACGCCGCGCCCAATGGTCATATTTTTCGCGTCGGTTACATCGAATGTCTCGAAGCGCAAGTTCAAGGGACGCCCCGCGTGCATCAACGCCACTTCCGTCTTACGTTTTTCCTCCTCGAAAATATTTTTGATGACGTCTTCCTTTTCCCCGCTTGTGGTGGATTTATTCAACACGCGATTCATCACGCGCTTGATTTGTATGTTCCCCATATCTTCATTGCTTAATTCCGAAAGTTCAGCCACCCTTCTGTTGGCGTAGATGACCTTGCCCGTAAGGTCGCTCAAAATCAAACCATCTTCCATTGATTCGACCAGCGCTTCCAACCTTCGGGTTTGCTCTTGCAGCCTCGCGTCGCTGCGTTCATATAGGATGGCGTTTTCAATCGCCATGGTCGCTTGATTTGCGAAGCTGGATAACAGCTGTATTTCATTTTGCGTAAATTCATGCGGCATTGCGTGAAAAACCAACAAGCAGGTAGGCGGCGCGTGCTGCGTATTCAACGGCACTGCCAATACAGCGCGATACCCTTCCGCGCGCGAGCGATTCCTTTGCGGCTTATAGGATGGGTCTGTTTCAGTGTCGCTGACTTGAATTGGTTCTCGCGCCCGCAGCGCGCGCATACTGACTGAACTGGGTTCGTGCGGCTGGATGGAAAGCTGCTCTGTAAAATTTTGCGAAAGTCCCCGGCTTGCGCGCACGCGGAACTCACCGCTTTCTTTATCCAGCGCGATGATGGCAATCCGCTGTACATCGAGCAGCCTGCCAGCTTGTTCCAAAATACGGTCTAGCACTACGCTCAAATCGAGGGAAGATACAACATCCGTGCTGATTTTCAATAAAGTTTTTTGCTCTTGCATTCGTTCCGCGATGGATTTTTCCATTTGCAGAATGCTGCGGATGAGATTCCCGATTTGGTCGGCGCGTTTGGACATGCGTACGATTTGCGCGCGCTGCTCTTCTTCAATATCTTGATTCAGCCCAATCGCCTCGGAAATGGTCGCTAACTTTTCAATGGGACGAATGACGCGCTGCGCTAAAATTCCCCAAAAGGCAAGCCCAATCAAGATAAATGTCGCGGTCGCAATTTGCGTGACCTGTCTCAGTGTAATTTGTGTCGCAAACGCATTTGCCGTTGGGCGGCTGATGACTACGCCCCAATTTACGCTTGGAATGGGCGCGTAAGTATATAGCCGCTCCTCTTGTTTTTGATCAACATTAATGATGGACCCGCTTTGCCCGTTTAGGATTTGCATATAAAAATCCGGCATGATTTCGTCGGCAGGTTTTAACAAATACAACGGATCAGGGTGGGCGATTACCTGTCCGCTTGCGTCGAGTATAAATGCCTCGAAGCCTTCCTCTTCATGTTCCAACACAATCGCCGATAAAGTGTCGCTCAAACTTGCCAGTTTGATATTTGCGCCAACCAAACCCAAAAATTCACCCCTCGCAGAGCGAATCGGCATTACAGCTGTTGCCACCGCCTGATTTGTAGTGGGGGAGATGCGTCCTTCAGAAATCGAGGGCGCGCGACTGTCGAGCGCGTTTTTATAATAGCTGCGGAATGAAAAATCCGTCCCCACTGTAGAACTTGGTCCTTCAGGATAATGATATAACATCAAGCCATCCGTGCTTAAGCGATACACCAAATTTACATCAGGGCGCGCGCTCATTGTCACTGAAAAAATGGACGACATTGTTTGTTCTTCGCTGTTGATGACAGCCGGGAAGAATGCCAGCCCTTCGACCATTTTCAACGAATTGCTGATGACAATATCCGTTTCGAGCGCTATGGCGCGCGCCAGCGCAATATCATTGGATTTTGCATCCTTGCGAATTCGTTCTCCCACAAGGCTGTCGAATACCAATAACGTTATCAGGAATGGAATAATCAACAGCAGGTAAAACGCCAGGAGCTGTAGTCCCAAATCGCGGTGAAACGTCAACCATTTTTTGATAAGCATCGAAGGCAATTGTACTACTTACAGGCGGGGCTGTTAAAAATAAAAATGCCCTGAAATTTTCAAGGCATTTTTATACTGGAGGCGTCGGCGAGATTCGAACCCGCGAATAAGGGTTTTGCAGACCCTTGCCTTACCACTTGGCGACGACGCCATAAAAAACGAGGATTGCGACTGAATTTTCAACTCGCAACCCTCCACACTTTGAGCGGGCGATGAGATTCGAACTCACGGTCTTCTCCTTGGCAAGGAGACGCTGTACCACTCAGCTACGCCCGCAAAAATATTAACTTTTATCAAAACTTATATCTAAAATAAATTGCATTGCCTCATTATATTCCCAACAATCTATTCTATTAGTACTTTGCCGAAACTTATTATATCCTAAAGT
>DZBA01000150.1 GCA_022729775.1 Anaerolinea thermophila
GAATTCGCTCGCCAACGATTTGGTCGAAAGCGACGAGCATCGTCAAGAACGGGATGACCAGCAGCAGGTAAAAAGCAAGAAGCTGCCAGCCGAGGTCGCGGTGAAAATTAAGCCAGCGGCGTAACATGTCGGAATTTTACCCGCTTATGAAAGTACCGGCTATGTATGAAACATCCCAGCGGATGAAATCCGCTGGGATGTTCGATAATAGAGAATGAGTCTATGGGAACAGGGGGCTTATTCGCCGCCCTTGACTTCTACCCAAATGTCATCATAAAGCGGCGTAGCGTCGCCGACATCGGCGATGCGATGCCCGTTCTTAATTGCTTCGACGGGGGCGTTGGTAATCGGCGAGCCCATATACAGGTCGTACAATTCCTTCTGATTGGCGCTGGCGTAATCAAGCGCGGCTTTGTTCGGGTTGATGTAGGGGAAGTCGCGCAGCATCAGCCAGAAGATATCGCCCTGCATGGTGTAGTTCATCCATGCATACGCGGCATCGGCGTGAGGGGCGTCCTTCAGCATTGCCCAGTTATCCTGCCAAAGCATAGAGCCTTCGGTGGGGTAGATGAATTGAATCGCGGGATTTTCCTGTTGAGCAAGCAAGGCTTCGGCTGTCCAAGTCATGCCGAGGTCGACATCGCCGGCGATAAGGGCAGTCTTGGGGCTGTCGCTGTCAAAGAGTTTGACGTTCGGGATGAGTTCCTTGAGCTTTACTTTGGCTTCATCCAACTGTTTCGGGTCGGTGGTATTCACGTCGTAGCCGAGAGTGAGCAGGGTCAGACCAATCACTACGCGCGAATCATCCAAAAAGACCATTCTGCCCGCGTATTCGGGATTCCACAGTTCTGCCCAAGAGTGGGGAACGTTTTCGACTGTATCGGTATTGACGACAATGGCATCCATGCCCGCTTGATAGGGAATGGTGTATTTGTTGCCCGGGTCGAATTCGAAATCGAGATAGTTGGGGTCTAAGTTTTTCATTACGGGCAGTTTAGCGTGGTCGAGTTCCTGCAAGAGTCCCTGACGAGCCATCAACGCGATGATGTAATCGGTCGGTTGAACAAGGTCGTAATTTGTGCCGCCAGCGGAGACCTTCGCGTACATTTCCTCGTTGCTGGAATATTCATCGCGGTTAACCGTAACGCCGTAGACCAGTTCGAAACACTCTATCATTTCTACGGGGATATATTCCGTCCACACGAAGATATTGAGCTCCTTAGAGGTTACTTCCTGTGGGAATTCAGGTTCGGGACACGTAAAACCAGTGGACGTGACTTTCGGTCCGCTGTCGGCAGTTTCGGTTGCCGCGCCCCCACCGCATGCAGCCAACGCCATGCTTGCAATCACCAGCAAAGCAAGCAATTTAAAAAGGTTGTTTTTGTACATCTCTTCCTCCTTTAGAAGATTGTTTTTTGCATCGCGACAGACCATGTCACGTTATGCCTCAGGAATGTTGTTTGCTCTCGCGGCTTTGAAGAATTTGCAATAAAACCACCGCGCTGAACACCACTAAAATCCACACAGTAGATAATGCGTTGACCTGCGGGGTAATGATACGGCGCAGCAAGCCGTATACATAAATCGGCAAAGTAGTCGAGCCGGGACCGTTGGTGAAGAAGGTAATCACAAAATCATCCAACGAGAGCGTGAAGGCAAGCAGCGCGCCAGAGAGAACGCCGGGCAGAATCATGGGGAAGGTTACGCGGCGGAAAGTAATCCATTCATTTGCGCCCAAGTCCATCGCGGCTTCTTCATAGGATTTATCGAAGCCCTGCAAGCGCGCCTGTACGACCAATGTAACAAAAGGTACCATAAAGGCGATATGACTTATCGCAACAGTCGCCATGCCGAGCGAAAGCCGCGCATCGCCTGTCAGCGCAAAAGTTGAATTAACCCAGCTGAACAACTGGCTGAACAAGGTCAACGCGCCAATTCCCATCACAATCTCTGGAATAACAATGGGAATGTAGAGCGACAACTGCGAAAACGGTTTAATCTTGAAGTCATACCGCTGAAGAGCGATAGCGGACATGGTGCCAATAATTGTAGCGATGATTGTAGCTGTAATTGCAATCGTCATGGTGTTGCCAGCCGCTTCCAGCACATCATTATTTTTGGCAAGGTCGCAATACCAGTGGAACGCCCCGCAAGGGCTGGAGACGACCATGCTTCCATCCATGACGACTTTGTCGCTGCGCTCGGTAATGAAGCCCTCGAAAGTCACATTTGCGCGTGAGGCATTGAAGGAATAAAGTATCAAGCCGACAATCGGCGCGTACAGGAAGATATACACCAGCGTCGTGGCAATAATCACGAAGGGAGCGCGTTTATAGGGGTTCATGCGGCGATAATCTCCTCTCCAAACCCAAATTTGCGCGTGTAGAAATATGTCACAATAAGCGTCATTATCATCAAAATCAAAGACGCGGAAGAACCAAAGGCTGGGTCGCGCGCGTCGAGGAATTGACGTTGTATCAAATTCCCAATGAGGATGACCTGCCGTCCGCCGAGAATATCCGAGACGATGAATGTGCCCATTACCGGGATGAAGACCAAAATCGTTCCGGCAACTACACCCGGCATCGAAAGCGGAAGGGTCACGCGCAGCAGGGTCTTAATCGAATTCGCGCCCAAATCCGCAGCGGCTTCGTATAGGGAGGTATCTATTTTTTCCAGCGAGGTATAAATCGGCAAAATCATAAACGGAAGGAATTCATAGACCATCCCCACCAGCACCGCTCCCGGCGTATAAAGCAATTCCAGCGGGGCAAAATTGATATGCAGCCACCCTGCCACTGTCCCTAGGATGATATTAATCGCGCCTTCTTTGCGAAGCAGCATCATCCATGCATAAACACGGATGACGAAATTCGTCCACAGCGGAATCAACACCATGAACAAATAGGTATTCCGTTTCTTGGGGTGTGCGCGCGCAATAAAATACGCAAGCGGGTATGCCATCGTAATTACAATGAGGGTGGTATTGAATGCCAGCGTTAGGGAGCGCCACAAAATTTGAACATATAAAGGGTCGAAGCATGAAGCCTGACCATTATCGCAATTTGTGCTATACCCAAATAAGCGGATGTAATTATCCAGCGTAAATGTATAAATCACATTACCATCCGGGCTGCGCCTGCCAAAGCTGATGATTAGCGTCAATACCAAGGGAATGATGAGCAGGACAAACAGCCAAGCGGTAGTCGGGAGGGCTAACAGCGTCCCTTGAATGGATTTATTCTCACGTAATCGCTTGAGCATGGTTAAGCGTCCTTTTTCAATACAAGGGTATTTTCGGGCATGAGCATCAAACCCACATCCTGCCCCACGTGATAGAACGAATTCGGGTCGAGCCGCGAGATGTGATTCTGCTCCAACACTTTGAGGTTGACTCCCTGCGCGCTCACATAAATATGAGTATCCGCGCCAATGTAAACCGTATTCTTCACAACTGCGTGAAAGAGATTTTCGGCTTTTGCATTTTTATCCGTGATGCGGATTTTTTCAGGACGGATAGAAACAACCACCTCCTCCCCTTTGACCAACCCCTCGGAAATTGGCAGCCCGCGTATTTCCATATTCAACGCAGGGATGAAAACACGCGCGTCGTCTTTCTCCAATGATTTTATTTTGCCTTCGAGAAAATTCGACTCGCCGATAAAATCCGCAACAAATTTATTCGCGGGGCGCTCATAGATTTCAACCGGAGTCCCCATCTGCTGCACCTTTCCCTGACTCATCACCGCAATGCGGTCAGACATGGTAAGGGCTTCCTCTTGGTCGTGAGTGACATAAACAAAGGTAATACCTAATTGCTGTTGGAGAGCCTTCAACTCGAGCTGCATCTCTTTGCGGAGTTTCAAATCCAACGCGCCGAGCGGCTCATCGAGAAGAAGCACATCGGGGGTTTTGACCAATGCCCGCGCAACGGCTACACGCTGCTGCTGTCCGCCAGAGAGCTGCTTCGGTTTGCGGCGCTCCATGCCGGTTAATTGCACCATCTCCAACGCGCGCCCTACCCGTTTTTTGATTTCCTCTTCTTTAACGCCTTCCATTTCCAAACCAAAAGCAATATTTTGATATACGCTCATGTGCTGAAACAGCGCGTAACTTTGAAAAACAGTGTTCACCTTGCGTTGGAAAGGAGGCGTGTGCCCCATCGGTTTCCCTTCGATGTAGACTTCGCCTTCGGTGGTCCATTCGAACCCTGCAATCATGCGCAAGGACGTGGTCTTTCCACAACCCGAAGAACCCAGCATCGAAAAGAACTCGCCGTTTTTGATTTGCATGGTGACATGGTCAACAGCGTTTAACTGATTGCCTTCCGGTGTGATGAATTGTTTTACAACATCGCGCAGTTCGACTGCAAATTCACTGGTCATCTATCTTCTCCTGATACGAAGACCTGTCAGGTCTCCAGAGTGTGGTTTTCTTGCCTGTTGTTCAGCAAAGACCTGACAGGTCTTATTGCTTGATTTCCTTCAACGTATCGCCCAAGCGATTCAGCAACGCGTCCATCTGTTCTTGAGTCACCACCAATGGCGGCTCGATGCGGATTGTCTGGGCGCTGGTCAATGTTCCCGCTACAAGCACGCCGCGCTTGAACAAACCAGACGCGACCTTGTAGCCTGTTTCTGGGTTTTTGAAATGCATCCCTATTAAGAGACCCTTGCCTGTTATTTTCTCATAAAATTGCGGATATTGAGCCGCAATTTTATTAAGATTTTCCAGCAGGTAATCGCCTTTCAACGCGGCTTGTTCCCACAGTTTTTCACGGAGCGTGACATTGATGGCTGCAATCGCAGCGGAGCAAGCCAATGCGCCGCCACCGGTGGTGGTCGTGTGCATGAAGGGATTCGGATACATCATCGGCTTGAAGATTTCTTCGGTGGTCGTCACCGCGCTGATGGGCATCACGCCGCCGCCCAGTGATTTCGCAACCGTAAGAATATCGGGGACGACATTCCAATGCTCCACGCCCCAAAGTTTGCCGGTGCGCCCCATGCCGGTTTGGACTTCATCCGCGATGAGCAGCACGCCATGTTTCTTCGTCGCCGCACGGACGCGGGACCAGAAATCATCGGGCGGGACAATCGCGCCAGACTCGCCTTGTATCGGTTCAAACACCACCGCGGCGACTCCGATACCTACTTTGTCGCAAATTTCCAGTTGACGTTCCACCGCGTCCGCATCCCCAAATGGGACGTGGTACACCTGCCCCGCGTATAAATTCCCCATCGGAGCGCGATAATCGGATTTACCCATCAGCGAAAGCGACCCCATCGTCTTGCCGTGAAACGCCTTCACGCCAACGATAAACGCGGATTTTCCCGAATAGAGTTTTGCAATTTTCATCGCTGCTTCGTTTGCTTCTGTGCCGCTTGCGCCAAACCAACTGTATTTCAAATCGCCGGGGGTAATCTCTGCGAGCAGTTTTGCCAGCACGCCACGCAGCGGGTCGAGCAATTCTTGCGAGGGCATGGGCGAACGTTCCAACTGCGCGCGGACAGTATTCACTACTTCAGGATGACTCCATCCCAAATCCATCATGCCATAGCCGCCAAGGAAGTCGAGATACTCGCGCCCCAAAATATCTTTGAACACCGCGCCAGAGCCGCTCCACTCTACAGCTGCCCAATCCCCGGCTTCGGTGACAGATTTACGATATTCCAGCCAGTTACGGTTGTAATACTCGGCAAAATTATTTTTTGATTCATCAATGATTTTATGCGCTTCTTCCTGCGCGGGAAAACCGGTAGAATGAATCAAATCAATCCAGCGGGATGAATAATCTAATGCGTTTTCGTAATCTTGTGACATAAAACCTCGTTATTGGAGATTAGAGATTGCTGATTGAACCTAATCTCTAATCTCCAGTCATCTAATCTCTAAAATTTTCTCGACCATTCCTTGGGCCATCTCTCCACGACAACTTTCTTCTGCGTGAAGAATTCGACCGCGTCCATGCCTTGACCGTGCATGTCGCCGAAGAAGGAATCCTTCCAACCGCTGAAGGGGAAGAATGCCATCGGCGCGGCAACGCCAATGTTAATGCCGATATTCCCCGCGTCCACTTCGTAACGGAATCTACGCGCGGCATTTCCGCTGGTGGTGAACAAGCTGGCTTGGTTGCCGTACACGCCGCTGTTGGCGAGTTTGATGGCGTCGTCAATATTGTTGACGTGCATCAGGCTCAACACGGGTCCGAAAATTTCGGTCTTCCAAATTTCGCTGCCAGGCTGCACATCAGAGATAATCGTCGGGCGGATGAAGCTTCCGTTTTCGTATCCCTTGACCTTCACGCCGCGACCGTCCACGCAGACATTCGCGCCTTCATTTGCGCCAAGTCCAATCAACTGCTCGACGCGCTGCTGGCTGGCTTTGTTAATCAACGGTCCCATCTGGATTCCAGATTCCAAACCGTAGCCCACCGTGCGGGATGAAGCCGCGTCGCAAATCAATTCGGTGAACTCGTTGCGCGATTCCGCGACGGTGATGGCGAGGGAAACCGCGAGGCAGCGCTGCCCCGCGCAGCCGAAGGCTGAATCCGCGATGATTTTGGTCGCGGTTTCCATATCCGCATCGGGCATGACAATGACGGGATTTTTCGCGCCGCCTTGCGCCTGTACGCGCTTGCCGTGCAATGCCGCAGTCGAGTAGATATACCGCGCGACATTGGTCGAACCGACAAAGGTGATGGCGCGAATCGCGGGATGTTCCAAAATTCCATCCACCGCTTCTTTTGCGCCGTTGACCATGTTAATCACGCCCTTGGGGAAGCCGACCTGCTCGATGAGTTTGAAAATATATTGCATCGTCATCGGCACTTTTTCAGAAGGCTTCATGACATAGGTGTTGCCCGTCGCAACTGCATAAGGCAGATACCAAAACGGAATCATGCCGGGGAAGTTGAACGGCGCGATGGTGGCGCACACGCCAACGGGCTGGCGAATCATCAGCTCGTCAATGCCAGAGGCAATGTCTTCGGCAAATTCGCCCTTGCTCAAATGCGGGATTCCGCACGCGGTTTCGACGTTTTCTACAGCGCGAACCATTTCGGCGCGGGATTCTTCAAAGGTCTTGCCGCACTCGTCGGTGATGAGTTTCGCAATATCTTCCATGTGTTCGCGCATGATGTTACGCAGTTTGAAGAGATACTGCACGCGGTCATTGGCGGGAACGCGCCGCCATGTGACAAAGGCTTCGCTCGCGGCTTTCGCGGCGGCTTCCACATCCGCTTTTGTGGAAAGCGGAGTCTTTGCAATCACCGCCCCTGTTGCGGGGTTGATGACATCCACATATTCTGTAACGTTGGGCTTGACCCATTCGCCGTTGATGTAGTTTAAGATTTCCATGAGTTTTCCTTATTTGGATGACGACGTAGGCACGTAGACATGTAAACATGTAGACACGTACCTGTTTCCGTGTTTACTTGTTTACTTTCCCATCCGCCACTTCCAACGCCTGCTCGACAATGGCAAGACCTTCATCGAGCTGCTCTTTGGTGATGCACAGCGGCGGGACAATGAACACCATGCTGCCCATGTTGTTCGCCATGATGAAGGTGAACAAGCCATTTTCGCGCAGGACTTTTCCCACTTCTCCCATCACACTGGCGGGCATGATTTCTTTGCTCTCGCGGTTGGCGACCAATTCGATGGTGGTGAATAAACCGATGTAACGCACATCGCCAACGGAGACGTGTTTCTCTTTAATCGCTTCGAGTTTTTCACCGAGATATTTGCCCATCGTCCGCGCGTTTTCGAGCAGGTTATCGTCTTCATAAACTTCGATGGTCGCAAGTGCGGCGGCAGCGGCAAGCGCGTGACCGTTATAGGTCAAGCCCGCGTAGAGATATTTATCATCGAAGAATTT
>DZBA01000151.1 GCA_022729775.1 Anaerolinea thermophila
GAATTAAGAAAACTTGATCACAGAGGTCTCAGCGCGACGCTATTCGGGAAGCGCCGCGCCAACAACCAGACGCTGCTTTATTTCTGTAAGTCATATCTTCTACGCATGAAGAAGTACATGCCGCCTGCGCCAGCCGCCAGACCAACGACCCCAGCTAAAGTGGTCAGGGATATGTCTGAGGTAGCTGTGCCAGCTACGTCAGGAGCGCAGTAAGGGTCGCTCTGATTCGGTATATAGGGTCCATTATCTACAGCGCAAAACTGAACGCCGCCAGTTGGGGCGCTGTCTGAAGGCAAGCAAACACAATTTACTTGCGCGGCAGCCGAGCCGGGGAACAAAGCCAGGACAAAGAATGCCAGCAATAAGGCTGTGCCACCGTAGTACAACGTGCGTTTTCGAATTTTCATGATATAGCTCCTTTTGATTTATTTTTTTAGATTCAATTGCAATTTGCCGTTCAAGCGCAGGGATTGCATGCCATTCACTTCGGTAAAATTATCGTAATTGCCACAGCGCAACCATACCTTGTCCGTCTGATTAGAACATCCGCTTCGAGCATGGCACCGGGCGCAAAGTTCTCCTCCAGCCAACTTTGCAGGGACGGGCGTGGGTTCGATCATGAGCAATGTCAGCATGACGATTGCCAGCCACAGGTTATTGTGAAATGCAGGAGTACATCAGCAGCCAGGCAGATATTGGGGATTGCAAAAAAACGAGAAGTCCGTCGGTCTGCTTGCGGAGAAAGTCCGGCTGCATTTCAATTTTTTCGCCGAACATCATCGTTTGGTCGTTGCCGGCGCTCGTCGGGAGCCATGTTGGCGCGCCCACTGGTTCTGGCGTGCCTGTAAGCGCAAACGCGTACCAATAATCCATAACCCGCCCGGACATTTCCCAGTCTGCCGGCGTGAATGCTCCAAATGCAGGCGTTTCTGTGCCAAACACAAATGGCAACTCGCCGCCATGCGGCACCCCGGGCATGGCAGCTCGCGCGTTGACGGGGAGGTATGAAAAATAATAGCGCCAGGTTGCAGCGCGTTGAGAATGCTGCTCTGCGATATGCCTTGCCATCATGGTGAAAAACGTGTCGCGTAAAATATAACGCCCCAGATTTTTATCGTCCACCGAGTCTGAATATAGTTCTTTCACTGGAATGCCAGCCTCTTCAAATTTTTGAGGCACTATAGACATATTGACCCCAAAAAGGTCGAAGAATGCCGTCTCGTCGCTATTACTGCCAATGATGAGCGGCAGCGGCGCTTCTACCCCATTTTCAAAACTCGCCAGAATGGACTGCGGCAAGTAAGAGTCGCCGATGGTGAAATCTGAAGTTCCTGCGGTTCCCGCGAATTTTTCCGCAGGCGTTGCGCGTAACTCGGCAACCGTTGCCTGCGCGCCATTCAAGCCAAGCGCGGTGGCAAAATTAGCGCCATCCGTATTTGCCTGCTCGCGGGTTCTGCCTGCGCTGAGCGTGAAACTTTCAGCAATGCCGCGTTGAAAGAGTCCGCGTGTCAGCGGCGAAGCAAATAAAGCCAGCACGCTTCCCGCGCCGGCTGATTCGCCAAAAATCGTCACATTTTGGGGGTTGCCGCCAAACGCCGTTATGTTTTGTTGAACCCACTGCAAGGCAGCGCGTTGGTCATACCAGCCAAAATTGACGGGACCCTCGGGCGTTTCCCCTTCCAGAGCAGGATGCGAAAAGAATCCCAAAGCGCCAAGCCGATAGTTGAACGTGACCACAACTGCGCCGCGCGCCGCGAGAAGCCGCCCATCGTATAACGCTTCGCTGCCTGCTCCACTGGTAAAACCGCCGCCATGAATCCAAACCATGACAGGGCGCTTTGCATTTGCATCCAGACCGGGAGTCCAAATATTTACGGTGAGACAATCTTCGCTTGGCGGAGTAGTTAACACAATCCCCGGACTTGAAGGTTGAACACAAGCCGCGCCAAATTCCGTCGCGTTGCGGACATCCGTCCACGACACTGGCGGTTGGGGTAATTTCCAGCGCAGTTCGCCAATGGGCGGCGCAGCATACGGAATGCCTTTGAAGACAAAGACGGGGCTATCAGTCACAGTTCCTTGCACGCGACCGGACTGGGTCTCGACAACAGGCGCTGACATTGCGTCCGATTCCGCATCTGTGGGCGGCGCAACAGTCGGAGCAGCCCCACACGCGCTCAATAAAATGGCAAACAGTAGGATGGTTGGAAAAATGTTCTTCATTGAAAGTTCTCCTTTGTGATTTCAACATCCTTGCGCAAAATAACGAAGGCAACGATGAGTGAATGCAAGATATAACATACGCCATTCCATCAGAATAAAACAGAGGGATATCTCACATATTTCGATGGGAGAATCTCACATCTATCAATTTTGTAAGGTGGGCAGGCAAAAAAAAAAGGTGACGGTCACTCTTGGGACGACTGTCACCTTTGGACTACATTTTATTCCTTATTGCGCTACCAGCGCGTACACGCCGGGAGTCGTGACCGAGAAGACCACCATCCCATTCACCACCTCGGATGGGACTTCAACCCACGCGGAGCCGTTCCACATCAGCACGGTGAAGGGCGCGGACATTCCGGCGGGGATTTCGAAAGTCACTTGCACCGCTTCCGGCGCGGATTCGAGTTCCTCGCCGCCCAACACCAGCGCGATGCTCGCGCCCGCCGCGAAGGTTTTGCCAACAGGCAGCGCACCGGGGAGTTTATCCGCGCTGTACGCGGTTTTGACCGCGACAATTTGCTCGTATACTGGCGCAAAGATATTTTGACCTTCGTCATTCATCGCGCCGCCAGGCGGGTTAACAACAGGCGCATCGGGGAAAGACACGCGCCCTTGACCACATGCGCTGCAAGCGGCATCACTAATTTCTAAGACTCCATTTACGGGAATTCCATTATTGGCAAAGGCAATGGAGGCTAAGCACGCACCAGCTGTTCCGCCTTCTAAAAAGATACCAGTGCCATTATCATGGACATAGACATCGTTGAGTGTGACAGTTCCATGTCTTACATAAATCCCTGCGTCAGAATTTTCAGCCAACTCACTATCTACTATGGTAGCGTTGCCAGTTATATCTACATAGATACCATCGTGATTTTTTTTCGCGCTGACTTTTGTCAGGTTTACATTTCCTGTATGGGCGCTAATGCCAATGCCAACATTAGAATTATTAGATTGTTGAACATCCGTGATATTCAACGTGGCGGTGTTGCCAGCAGCCCAAAAACCGCCATTCACCAAAGTAAAACCTTGAAAGGTGAATACATTTGCGCCGATGTTCAGATTTAGCAAAAGCACATCTCCGGTCAGAGTGGTCAAGCCGCTGCCTTCGCCGATGAGTCCCGTCAGGTTTTTTAGGTTGCCAGTTGAGCCGTCAATGGTCACACCTGCTGCGTAGGTCCCTGCCGCCACATAAATACTGCCGGTGGCTGTGGGCGTAATTTCGAAGGCATCAATGGCGGCTTGCAAAGGCGTTGCCGTTTTGGTGCAAGCGCCTGTCACCTGCGCCGCGCAAACGCCCGTTGTGCTGAAACCGACATACTGCGTGCCGTCCCAAAAGAAGGGGTCAGCGGCGGCAACGACTTCGGCG
The DNA here is from genome assembly GCA_022729775.1 of Anaerolinea thermophila. Classification (GTDB taxonomy): domain Bacteria; phylum Chloroflexota; class Anaerolineae; order Anaerolineales; family Villigracilaceae; genus Villigracilis. The sequence goes on from DZBA01000151.1 coordinate 3,596, forward strand.
GCTTCTTGTGAGGCAAGCGGAAGCGCGTCGCCGCTTTCATCCAGCACAATCAGTTCAGTTTCTTCGGGCAATTGCTCCAACACTTCGGGGATGCTGAGTTCTTCTGCCGCAGGCGGGGCATCCACAACGGGCGCGTCTTCCACAGGAGCTTCCGCGACGGGCGCGTCTGCTACCGGCTCGTCCGCAGGCGGGGCAACCTCCCCTGCGGCGGGTTCGGCGGGCGGAGGCGCTTCATCCTGCGCGAACGCGGCAAGCGGCATCCCTGCTGAAACCAACAAAGCCAATAATACGGCAATCGAAAGAACTGTCAATCTTTTTTTCTTGAACATGGTTTTCTCCTTTTGAGTTTGTTCCTGGCATCATCGCGCGGAAAAACAGGAGCAATGATGAAAATATTTTGTTACGTTCAACCATACGCCATTATTCAAGATAAACATAGAGGGATATCTCACATATTTCGATGGGAGAATCTCACATCTATCAATTTTGTAAGGTGGGTAGTATCTTCTCAATACTGGACACCGTCCCGAAGGTTTCATCGAAAATCTGGTTAATCGCTCAAACCTTCGGGACGTTTCCCATTTTTTTTGAGAAGATACGGTGAGCAGGCGCAAAAAAAAGGTGACAGTCACTCTTGGGGCGACTGTCACCTTTGGACTGGATTTTATTGATTAAGTCACATTACTCCACGCTCACCAACTCAGCGCGGACAACGATGCGGTAGCGGTATTCCTTAGCGACATCATCATACGATTGGCAGGTCACCAAAGTCAGCCATGAAGAGTCTTCGTGCTTGAAGGCGGTGTTCACCGCAAAGGGACGCACGCGCTTCACTTCGCGCACTTCATAGATATATTTTTGTCCCTGCAATTCAACGATGAGACGGTCACCGCTGCCAAGCGAGCCAATCTTTTCAAAGGGACCGGGCGTGCCATCCGCGAGGAAGGCGTGCGCGGTGAGGACGGAGTTGCCATCATGGGTTGGGAAGGCGGTGTTTTCCAGCCAGCCCGCGTTACGATACAGCCATGTAATTGCCCATGCGTTTTCTTTCTCATCGAACGGCACGCCGACAATCTCGGTCTTGAGTTTGAGCGCGGGAATTTCAAGCGCGAGGCTGGTTTGAGCGTAGGCAATATCTTCGGGCATCGCGGGCAGGGATGTCCACACGCCGGGCGCAAAGCCGGTCTTGGGGAGTTCTTCCGGCTCGAAGACCGGGCGGAATATGGCAATGGCGTCGTTTCGCGCGTAGGTATTTAAGTTTGCCGTATCTGCCGGGTCATACCAGCGTTCGGTGCCGTAGTCTGTGTATGGCGATAAGACAACGGGCGCTCCGCTGGGCTGCGGGTCAATCGGCAGGCTCGTCCATGCAACATTCGCGCTGTTGGTCACTGGGGCAGGTCCGACAAAGACCGCGTCGAATTCAATCCTGCCGGTAGCGGCAAGCGCGAATACTTGCCACTCCACCGTTAAGGTGTTGGTTACAGCGTCAAAGTTGGATGTGAAGTTGCCGGGCGTAGACGCGGTGCCGGTTACAGAAACCGTCGCGGGGGCGAGGGTCAAGCCCGCGGGGATGACATCTGTCACCACCACATCGAAGGCATCCACACTGCTTTGGGATGTGTGCGCGATGTCAATGGTGAAGTGGATTGTCGAGCCATAACTTGCCCTGCGCGGAGTCGCGCGTTTGTCAATGGACAAATCCGGTTCGACAATTTCCACCGGGTCGGCTTCAACAGGCAATTGACTTCCGCCATCCCATATCCATTTAATGCTATTGTTCAACGTGTTCACGCCGCGCGCGTTGCTGGGGATGTCCAACACAATCACGCGATATTCCATCGTAATTCTTTGCGTGGTGGCTGTGCTGTTGGTGACGCTCCCCATGTCAAAGGAGACTTGTCCCGCGTCGGTGTACTGGTCTGGGACAGATTGCGGCGTGACAGTGGGGTTGGCGCAGGCGTTGGCAAAAGAGCCAGTGGTCATCAAATTCGGCGCGGAGATGCTTTCGCAGCCGACGAAGCCCAAGCCCATATCCATTGTGTCAATCGCGGTCAGATTGGCAAGGGTAACGCTGGAAGGAACATCAAAGGTCACGGTGTATGTCAAAATTTCGCCGATGGCGACTCGCGGCGTAACGGTAATATCCGTGCCGGGGACGGGTCCCGTATCCATCATCGTGGTCGCGGTCAGTTGTTTTGCGCTGACAGCGGTGGAGAGGAAGAAGCCAAAGTCCACTGTGCGGTTGGAACGGTCATCCGGCGCTTCACCATTTACCGCATCAGGATTTAGTGGCGCGGGATTATTTTCACTCTTAGGTTCAGAGCCGCCCGTCCCAAGCGTGACGGGGTTACTGCGCACCGCGCTGCTCAAAAGAATCACGCCGTTATCGTCATCGTCATCCGCGTCTGCATCGGGGTCAAGCGCGTCAATGGTGCTGGAATACCCAACCGTCGGCACGACTTCCACAATATAAGTGCCTGCTACAAGATTATCGAAGCGATAGAAACCATTCGCGTCGGTTTGCATTGTTTGGATGACGCCGCCGCTGCCATCGGGGACGCTGTTATCGTCATTATCCAGATATAAGTTGACGGTGAAGTCCTGCAAGCCCACTTCCGCGCCATTGCGGACGCCGTTTCTATTCTGGTCGAACCAGACGCGGTTGCCGAGGCTGTACGCCTCTACGAACCCAAAGTCAGCGGTGAAGTTTACATTGTAATCATCAAGGTCGCCGCCGTAGGAAGTTTCGTCATCATCGGTGGGCATAATGCCAACGGCAAGGTTGTATTCGATCGAGCGGATTCCATCCACGCGCGGCGTGTAAGTATCCTGCCCGTTTTCATCGCCACTTTCGTCGAGGGATTGACTCCCGCCACTTCCAGTGGACGAGGTGTAACCAGCCAATTGTTCCGCGCCGATGAATTCGGTGTTTGGAATTTTGACGTAGTAATTGCCCGGTTCGAGGTTGTCGAATTCGTAATATCCATTTGCATCGGTAACGACTTCACCCGCGCCTTCATCGCCAGAGTTGGGGATGCCATCGGGACCGGTAATCACTTTGGTATTTGTGGTCGCGTTGTATAGTTCCACAGTCACGCCGGGGATGCCGTTTTCATCCACGTCCATGATGCCGTTGTCGTAATTTCCGCCCGCGCCTGTATCGAGCCAAACGTGGTTGCCAATGGCGACCAAACGGGTAAAGCCAAAGTCGGCGGTGAAGTTTACATCGTTATCATCGAGGATGCCGGGGTAGGAGCCGCCTTCCAAGGCGGTGTCAATGTCAAGGTCGGTTTCGCCGTTGTTCGTCAGGTCGTACAATTGCGAGGATACGCCATTGACGGAAGGCTTGCTGTCGCTGCCGTTTTCATCGGTGATTTCATCGCTGGTTTCATCCGCGCCTTGTCCGTCGGAGGAGGAGTAGCCAACAAGATGTCCGCCGGTTTTGAATTCCGCCGCGGGGATGTGAACGAAATATTTATCGGGTTTTAAGTTATCGAAGAAGTAATCGCCACTAGCGTTTGTGAGGACATCCGTGCCGATTTGAATATCATCGCCGCCGCCAATGATGCCATCTGCGCCGGGGCTAAAGAGTTGCACGGTAACATTTGGAACGACCGCTTCACCGACATCTTGAATGCTGTTGTTGGCAAACTCAGGATTCAAAACAGTGCCGGTATCGAACCAGACACGGTTGCCGATGGCGACGAGTTGCGTAAAGCCGAAGTCAGCGGTGAAGTTAACACTGTCGTCGGCGAGTGTGCCGGTGTAGGAGGTTTCATCATCGTCCGGCGTTTCAGGCATTGTGCCGGGGGTGAGGGTGTAAGTCAGCGTGCGGATGCCATTCGCAGCATACACGGAAGAAATTTGATCCTGCCCGTTTTCATCCGCGTCGTTGTCCTCGGTTTGGTCGGTTGTCGCGGGCGCGGAGTCGGTGGAGGATGAGTAATCTTCCAGATGCCCGCCCGCCTGGAATTCAACGGCGGGGATGAGGACGTAATAATCACCGGGGATGAGTTTATCGAAGGAGTAATAGCCGTCGGCGTCGGTGGTCACATCGCCGCCCGCGCCTTCATCACCGGAGTTGGGGATGCCGTCGAGACCGGTGATCACTTTGGTATTTGTAGTCGCGTTGTATAGTTCCACTGTCACGCCGGGGATGGGATCTTCATCGCCATCATAAATGCCGTTGTTGTAGTGGTCACCCGCGCCTATGTCCTTCCAGACCACATTGCCAATGGCGACAGAGGCGACAAAACCAAAGTCCACTGTGCGGTT